>JBFFCR010000095.1:0-11056 GCA_041559855.1 Anaerolineae bacterium
GGCGTGCTCTGGGTATCGGCTAATTTTGCCTCCTCGACCCTGACGGTGGAGTATGATGCGCAGCAGGTGGACCGCGAAGAGATCCTGGGCCGGATCCGGGCGCTGGGGTATGGCGTCGGCGAACCCGATCGCACTGCACCGTCCCAAGAGATGGTGTTTGACGTCGATGGTATGGACTGCGCGGACTGTGCATTGCACCTGGAAGAGGCACTGCGCAACACTGCGGGCGTGGCTCAGGTGAGTGTCGACTTTTCTCTGGCCCGGTTGCGCCTCACACCACAGGATGGGGCTGAGATCCAGACTTCCGTGGAGAGGGTGGCCCAAGAGATGGGCTATTCGCTCCGATCGCAGGCAGGGGCACACATCGAAGAGAGGCCCCAGACATGGCGCGAGCGCCTCTGGCACAGACGGCGCGACATGACCACAGTGGCCGCCGGGCTGCTCATTGTCCTGGCTGTGTCGCTGCGCCTCCTCGACTTGCCCGAGCCGTTGGTCGCTGCCGCCTTTGTGACTGCCATCGTCGCAGGCGGCGCCTACATCGCCCGCTCGGGTTGGACTGCGCTGCGCACCGCGCGCACCCTGGACATGAACGCCCTGATGAGCATCGCTGCCATTGGCGCCATCTTTGTGGGTGAATGGGCCGAGGGTGCGGTGGCCATGTTCCTCTTTTCCCTGGGAAACACCCTCGAAGGCTACACGATGGATCGCGCGCGCCATGCCATCCGCAGCCTGATGGATCTCTCACCCCGGCAGGCGACGGTGTTGCACGGCAGTCGCGAAGAGCAAGTCAGCGTGGAAGAGCTACGCGTCGGCGATCGCATCCTGGTAAGGCCTGGCGAGAGAATCCCCATGGACGGCATCATCCTGACCGGCGAGTCCGCCGTGAACCAAGCCCCGATTACCGGCGAGAGCGTGCCGCTTGACAAGGTCGCCGGCGACGAGGTCTACGCCGGGACCATCAACGGCCAGGGAGCGCTGACGGTGCGGGTGACCCGTCTGGCAGCCGACACCACCATCGCCCGGATCATCAGGATGGTCGAGGATGCACAGGCTCAGAAGGCCCCTTCGCAACGCTTTGTGGATCGCTTTGCCCGCATCTATACTCCGCTGGTTATCGTCATCGCCGCGGGAGTGGCCGTGTTGCCACCTCTGGTCGGCTGGGTATCCGGTGCAGGCAGCTTTGGCGCCCTCTTTGGCGAATGGGTGTACCGGGCGCTGGTGCTGTTGGTGATCGCCTGTCCCTGTGCCCTGGTCATCTCCACGCCGGTCAGCATCGTCAGCGCCATTGCCAGTGCGGCGCGGGCAGGGGTTCTGATCAAGGGCGGTGCACACCTCGAGTCCCTGGGCTCGCTCAAGGTGATGGCCTTTGACAAGACCGGCACCTTGACCTCGGGCCGGCCCACAGTGGTGGACGTCCGCTGCTTTGATCATGCGCCGGGGGTGGCCTGGCGCGACTGCCGAGCTTGCCGGGAGCTGTTGGCCGACGCGGCGGCCATCGAGCGCCAGTCCGAGCACCCCTTGGCCCGTGCCGTTGTGGCCGAGGCAGAGGCGCAGGGCCTAGGGCCGCAGGTGGCTACCGCCGAGGCTGTCGAAGCGATCACCGGCCGCGGCGTGCGGGGCCAGGTGAACGGCCACAAGCTAACCCTGGGGACCCACACCTATATCCACGAGAGCGATCCTGATCTGGGCGATAGTCCCCTGTGTGCTGCCGTGCACACAGCCCAGTCCGCTGGTCAGACGGCCATGGTGATGCTCGATGACTGCTGCGGCGTGCGCGGGTACATTGCCGTCGCTGACACGCTGCGACCCGGCGTCGAACAGGTTCTGGCTGGTCTGGATAGAGTGGGTATCGCGCACACCGTCATGCTTACCGGCGACAACCAGGCCACGGCGCGGGCCGTCGCCACCGCGGCGGGGGTCGACGATGTGCGGGCCGAGCTGATGCCCGAGCAGAAAGTGGCGGCCATTGAGGCGCTGCTGGATCGGCACGGGGCGGTGGCCATGGTCGGTGACGGCGTCAACGATGCTCCAGCCCTTGCCCGGGCCACGGTGGGCATCGCCATGGGGGCCGCCGGTACCGACACAGCCCTGGAGACCGCCGATGTGGCGCTCATGGCCGACGATTTGGGGAGGCTGTCCTTCGCAGTCAGCCTCAGCCAGCAGGCCAGGGGCATCATCCGCCAAAACGTGGGCCTTTCGCTGGGCATCAAGGCCGTGTTCCTCGCCCTGGCTGTCGCCGGGGTGGCAACCCTCTGGATGGCCGTGTTTGCCGACGTAGGTGCATCGCTGATCGTCACGCTCAACGGCATGCGGTTGCTGCACAGGCATTAGCGTATCGCCTGTGGCGCCACGTCGGCCTCCTGTGAGCGCTGAATCCCGGGTTGGCTGTAACCATTCGCGCCTGCTGTCATCGTCTTGACAGGCACACCGCTTTGTGCTATCAATGATTGCGTGATTCGGCTACAGGCCCCAGTTTCGCAGAAAGAGGGAGGCGATCATGCTACTAGCTGGTGATGTTGGCGGGACCAAGACCCGTCTTGCCCTCTACACCCTCGATGGTGACTTGACGGCCCAATCACGGGCCACGTTCAAGAGCGCGCGCTATGCCAGCCTGGAAGCCATTGTCGAGGAATTCCTGGCCCAGGCCCCTGCAATGGTGGAAAGAGCCGTGTTCGGGGTGGCGGGTCCGATCGCCCATGGGGAGTCAACGATCACCAATCTGCCCTGGGTCATCCGCGAGGCGACCCTACAGGAAGCCTTTGGCTTTCAGGAGGTCAAGCTCCTAAACGACCTGGAGGCGACAGCGTATGGCGTCCCAAAGCTTTCTCCCTCCGACCTCTTTCTGATCAACGAAGCACCCCCGCAGGATGGGACCAAGGTGGTAGTGGCGCCCGGTACAGGACTGGGCGAGGCTGTGCTTTTCTTCAAGGATGGGCAGTATCACGTCAACGCCTCCGAGGGTGGGCACGTCGACTTTGGGCCGACCAATCTTCTCGAGATGCGGCTGCTGCGCCACCTGATGGGCAAGTTCGGCCATGTCAGCTATGAGCGGATCTGCTCCGGCACTGGTATTCCCGTCATCTATGCCTTCCTCAAGAAGCAGCGCCTTGCCCGGGAAACACCCGAGATGCGAAGGGCGCTCAAAAAGGCGGTCGATCCCACGCCGATCATCGTGCAGAATGCGATCGATGGAAAGTGTGAGCTGAGCATCGCCACGCTCAACACCTTTGTCTCTATTCTGGGAGCCGAGGCGGGCAACTTTGCCCTCAAGGTGATGGCGCGGGGCGGCGTCTATCTCGGCGGGGGCATCCCACCCAGAATACTAACCAAGCTGAGTGATGGGACCTTTATGGCGTCCTTTGTCAACAAGGGACGCTTTGCCCAGATGCTGGCGCAGATCCCGGTATACGTCATCCTCAATGACCAGACGGCGCTGTTTGGGTCCGCTTGCTACGGGCTGGGTCTCTAGCGAGTCAGGCCAAGCTCCGGCAAGGGACCTTTGCGCTGCGGATGCTTCCAGGATCCTGCCTACAGGATGAGAACGACCCCGGCGACGATCTCTACTGCCAGGCTGATCCAGTTGGACCTTTCGTACGATTTGTCGAGGATAATGCTGGCGATCCGCGCCGCAGCGATTGCCAGGTAGGCGACTCCCAGCATATCGTATGCTACTCCGCCGAGGATCAGGGGAGCCAGGCCCAGCCCGATGAAGCCCCCCCCGAGCACCGAGCGGATCTCGGAGATGCCACGGGGGCCCGGGGCAGTCAGCCCGGTGAAGCCCTGCACCGACCGCGGTACGATCAACGAGATCAAGCCGGTGAGGATAGTTCCAGCTGCCAGAATGATTTTCACGATTTCCAGAAACGTCATCTTTGTGTCCTCCCTTCACTTTTCAAAGAGATAGTGTGAGACCAGGTACTCGCGTCCCTGGCCCAGGTTCCAGACCTCTGCGCAGACCAGGAAGAACAGCCGCCAGTAGGTCAGCCAGCGGTTCTCCTCCGTGGAACCGTAGGTTTCTGCCATGATGCGGCGGATCTCGTCCTTGTGACTGTCCAGCCGGTGCAGCCAAGCCCGTAGTGTCCGGGTATAGTGGGTGCCGTCCACACACCAGTGGTCCATCAACTGTAGATCGCGCTGGAAGTACAGCAACAGGTCGTCCGACGGCATCGTGCCGCCAGTGAAAAAGTGCCGAGCCATCCAGTCCCCCGGATCGCTCGCGTCGAACTCGTAGGCAAACTCCCGGTGGCTAAAGAGATGCACGAACAGCATGCCAGACGGCTTGAGCCAGGAGGCAATGTGAGCCATCAGCCGCTCATAGTTCTTCATGTGCTCGAACATCTCGACCGACAGGACCCGGTCGAAGCGGAGACCGGTATCAAACTCGACGACATCGGCCGTGACGGCGGCGACCTGGTCCAGGCCACGCGCGCGACACTGGGCCTCGACGTACTCCTGCTGAGTGCGCGAGTTGGAAACGGCCAACACCCGGCAGT
Source organism: Anaerolineae bacterium (assembly GCA_041559855.1). Taxonomy (GTDB): domain Bacteria; phylum Chloroflexota; class Anaerolineae; order JAAYZQ01; family JAAYZQ01; genus JBFFCR01. The sequence goes on from JBFFCR010000095.1 coordinate 4,494, forward strand.
GGGGAAAGTGCTCTCCGATCCATAGGCTCAATGAACCCCAGCCACAGCCCAGATCCAAAACTTCCATCCCATCTTCTAACCGGGCGCGCTTGCATGTGAGCGCCAGCATGACCTCCTCAGCCTCATCCAGTGTCGATACGCCGTCACCCCAGTAGCAGCAACTGTACTTGAGCCACTTGCCCAGTACCAATTGAAAGAACTCGGTGGGCACTTCATAGTGTTGCCAGTTCGGGTCGCTGGTGCTGATAGCAATGGGGCTCTGCCTGAGTTTCGCCAGCAAGGCCTGTTTCTCGGCGGTACGATCTTCGAGCCGGGCCCCGTAGCGCTGCTTCAGGGTCCGCGCCAGACGGATACGTAGAACGGCGGAGATCAACCAGTCCGGCACGAGGCCGGTTTCGACCACCGGCATATACCACATCGCTATGCACCCTCCGGCCCGAACCGCGAAGGCCCTAGGGCGACCGTAGCCGCGCGCCCCACGCTGACCGCGCAGGGCAGGACCACGGTTGCACTACTGTCCGGGTAGCTGGAACTGCTTACGCCAGGGAACTGCAAGGTTCTGTTCTCCGAAAGTCAGAAGCCACGCTGCTGTCCTTGCCACGGAGGATCGGCGTCCGTCTTGAACTCTTCGACGCTGGGCCCGCCCAGCTTGCGAAGCCGCCAACTTCCGTAGAGATAGCTGGCGATCAGCAGGACGATGGTTGCCGGCCAGCCCGTGAGGAATTGGACAAGGCCGAGGAGGCTCGCCGCCTCTTCCTGGAATAGGTTGAATTGCAGCAGCAGGCGCAGTCCGAAAAAGGCGACCCACATCCAAGTAACTTCGCTGTAGGCCGGTCGCACCTTTGCATGCCAGTACCACTTTAGCGGCCAGCGACGGGCGACAAAGCTCGTGAGGGCGACGATAGGCCTTCCCACAATCACACTCACGAAGCACAAGAGAACCGTAAGAGCCCCTGATATCATTGTGGGCAGGAAAAAGCCTTCTGCACGCCCGAGCAGCTGGGCAATCAGAGCCGCCAGGGCCACCCCGCCAGCGCCACCCAGCGCGTAGAGCAGGGTCTGGCGTCTGACCAGGCGGTAAGCAAGGATCGCAACGGCCAACCCCAGCGAAGCCCAGATGGCTACCTGGATCCCCCAGATGAGATTGAGTAGCACAAAGAATAGAGGAGGCAGCAGAGAATCCAGGAAACTGCTGCGGCCGGCCAACACCATGCGCAGTTCTTCCCAAATCTCGCGACCCTTGTCCATCATTGTGATGCGCTCACTCCTTCGGCTCGAGTTAACTCTGTCCACCCGGGGTGGCACAGGCAGTATAATGGCAGATTTCGCAAACGGCAAATCGGCCGTGTTCCCCACAGGGCGACCTCCACGGCAGGCCGGTGCTCGACAATCGGTGTGCGCCAAATCTACGGACCGCCGACCAACGCTGCCGCTTGCGTCCTCGCTCCAAAAATGTTATAATGGGCATGATAGAAACGACAGCGCCGCCCTGCCTACTTGCCTGCAAGAGTAGAAGCTACCACTCCGCTGCTGCTGCTGTGTTTTCACAACCAATTCACCTTTCAGGAGGAATTCCATGTTCGATTTTACCGATCGAGTCACAATCATCACCGGGGCTGCCGGCAATCTGGGCAGCGCCGTCGCCCGGGCTTTCCACGCCGCCGGCGCCAAGCTGGTGCTGGTGGACAACAAGCCCGACCGCCTGCAGGATCTGTTCCCGGAACTGGTCGGATCGCCCGTCCACATCTTTGCCGCTCCGGTGGACCTGACCGACGAGGAGGCCGTAGAGGGAATGGTGAGCGAGGCGCTCGAGCGCTTTGGTCACATCGACGTGCTCGTGAACTCTGCCGGCGGTTGGCGGGGTGGAAAGCCGGTGCACGAGACCTCGCCAGAGACCCTCGACTTTCTGTTTGACCTGAATACGCGCACCGTCTTTATCGCCAGTCGCGCCGTTGTCCCCTCCATGTTGGAGCACGGTTCCGGCAAGATCGTCAACGTCGCCGCCAGGGCTGGGCTCGGCGCGGCAGCCAGGAACAGCGCCTATTCCGCGGCCAAGTCCGCCGTCATACGCCTGACCGAGACCATGGCAGCGGAGCTCAAGCACGAGGGGATCAACGTCAACTGCGTCTTGCCAGGCACCATCGACACCCCGCAGAACCGGCAGTCGATGCCCAAGGCCGATCACACTCGCTGGGTGCCGCCTGAGGCCATCGCCGATGTGATCCTCTTCCTGGCCTCGGACGCGGCCTGGCCCGTGAGCGGGGCCGCCGTCCCGGTCTATGGTCGGAGTTGAGCGGGCGGCCGAGCACACAGCAGCACCGCACACCGATACCGCCGCGATTAACGCCTGCCTGGTCCCGAGGCTCGCCGCGCCTGCAGTATCCCAGTAACCGCTCAATCAAACGCCGCCGGGCGGTTCGGGTCGCGCAGGTGTGCCTCCACTTCGACCAGGTGCCGCTGGTGGGTGCGGCTGAGGGACAGGGGAGGCAGGTCATCAAAGGAGAAGAACCTGACGTCCAGGGTTTCATCGCTGGGCCGGGCCGCGCCGCCAGTGAGTTCGCACAGGAAGACCAGCTTGTAGGCGTGGTAGAGTTCGAGAGGCCGCCCCCTGCGGTTGGCATCATACACGCCGATCACCTTGCGCGGCACCACGTGAAACCCGCTCTCCTCCCAGACTTCGCGCACCACCATCTCTGAAGGGAGATCTCCCACGTCGGCCCAACCGCCCGGCATGCACCATAGCTCGTCGACCCGTTCCTGCACCAGGAGGATCTGGCCGTCGCGGACCACGGCCCCGCGCACGTCGACCTTGGGAGTGGCATAGCCGACCTGCATGGCATAGTCCTGGAGCAGGCGTTCTTTGGGAACGCCAGCATGATCCTGGATAATCTCGGCAGCGATCTCGGTCAGGCGCTTGTAGCGTTGGGCTTCGTATTCGCTGCTGGCATAGGTCAGGCCGGTCTGACTCACGGCCTGGATCTCGCGCGCCCACTGCAACCAGCGCGGCACGGCGTCCTTGTTCATCGCTTCTCCGTGAGGGCCTTACTCTCTTTCCAGAACTGCCACCTCCCCGTCGTAGAGCTCGGTGAGGCGCTGCCCATCGCCAGCCGTGCCGATACCGGAACCATAGTGCATCGGCACCACGATCTGCGGGCTGAGGGTCCGCGCCGCTTCCGCGGCTTCCTCGACGGTCATGACGTACGTGCCGCTGACCGGCAGGAGCGCCACGTCGCACTCGATCTCGGCCATCTCTGGGATCTGGTCGGTATCGCCGGTATGGTAGATCCGCACGCCACCCAAGGTGACCACAAAGCCCACATGCTCGGCCTCGCGCGGGTGAAAGGGCACCCCCGGCGAGCGGAACTTGGTGACATTGTAGGCCCGCACTGCCTCGATCTCGACCCCGGCAACGGTCAGGCGATCGCCGGGACGGACCGCTCTTGCCCCGGGTAGCCGCTCGGCAGCGGCCGCGGCAGCGACCACCACCGTGCCCGGCCCGCTGACCTTCTGCACGTCTTCGGGGGAACAGTGATCCTGATGCTCGTGGCTCACCAACACCAGGTCCGCCACGGGCTGCTTTCCGCTCAGCTTCCAGGGATCAAAGTAGATCACCGGCGGTCCGTCGAGCCGAAAGCTGTCGTGACCCAACCAGGTCAGTTTTCCAACCAGTTCTTTTGCATCCATCATATCCCTCCTCTGGCACCTCGTGGTGCCTGCTCCTCACTTCAAAAGCCGATCCGCGAAAAGTTGCTTCCGCAACTGCCTACTGGACACTCTCTACCTCGAAAACCAGGTCGCTGATCTCCACGCCATCTGGCGTCTCAAACCGCCCTCCGAGGTACCACCACGATTCTCGCTTCTGTGCCGGTTTGCTGTGCACGACCAGCCTGTTCCTGCCCCGGCGCAGGCGCAGCACGGCCGTTTTGCGCGCCCTGCGCAGCATGCCGGGCAACCACTCTTCCTGGCGGACCGGCACCTCGTCGATCTCTTGCCCGTTCAGGTAGAACGTGGTAGGCCCTACCGTCCGGAAGCGCACCACGGCATCCCGATCATCGGGGCTCTTGACGACCGTGGTCAAGTACGCCGCCAGCGATGCGCCCTCCGCCAGCGCCTGCTTGTACTCCCCGGAGAGGTAGACGCCGTGCGGTTCATTCACATTCTTCAGCCCCTCGGTCGCCTGGGCGTACGCCTTCCAGGGTAGATCCCGGTTGATCTCTCCCGCGCTGTCCACAACCTGCTCCGGCGCCAGATGTTCCGCCCCCTCGTCATAGACGAGGACCTGCCAGGCATAGATCGAGGGAAAGAGCGGTTTGCTCCGGTGGACAAGGCGCAGCGTCTCGCCCCGCCAGGTGAGCTTGACGTCGGCGGTCCAATACCCCGGTTGCACCCTCCCGTCGAAGGCAAAGGGTGCATCGAGGATCTGCGGTTCGGTCAGCCCCTGCAGCCGCACGGTGCGCTGCTCGGGCTTGCCTGCCCCGAACAACGTCCAGGTCACATCGAGGTCGAAGGGTCGGTCCGTCCTGGCGGGCGCCCCGACAATGACGCGCCCCAACTGCTGCGCCGTCTCCTCGGGCGTGGTGAACTCGAGAAACTGAACGAGGGGGCCGCCCAGGCGGGCGAGGGCATCCGTCCGGACGCGTGCGCTTCCGGTCGATCCTGTGGAGTGTGCGCGCAGCACAGCCTCCAGCAGCGTGTCCTCGTCCGCCTCGCGGGGGTATTCCGCGCCCAGCAAGCACCGCACGTCCGCCAGCACCACCTGGCGGTTGTGCGCCCCGCCCAGAGCCGAGATGCCGCCGCTGCATCGTGCGACGACGCGCACCGGCTGCTGCTTCTCCCGCAATGGAACCTGTACTGTGGTCCGCAGGGGCCCGGCATCGTACTGCCAGCTTGCTGGTTCCTCCCCGTCGAGTAGCACCGCGTCGGGTTTCCGGCTGCCCTCCAGGCGGATCTCGTAGGCCCGCTCGCGGGGCAGAGCATCACAGCGGCCTTCCACCGGCGCGATCTCCACCACCCAGGTGCTGGGATCCTCCTGTCGCTGCGTGATCTCGGTCCACTCGCACTGGCCTGTTCTGTATGCCTCGGTGAGCCCGTCATCCTCGTAGAGACGAAAGCGTCCCTCCACCCCCGGAAAGAGCGACAGGCAGAGCCGGTCTCGCGGGATGGCGCCGGTGGTCCCCGAAGCCAGTTGCGGCGGTGGCACGGCGTCAAATGGCGCCGCCAGCGGCAGGATCGCGCCAGAGCGCATCAGCATCGGCGTGTAGCTGAGGTCACCGAGCAAGCGGATCCAGCGAGGGCCGGCAAAGGTCTCCTTGGTGCTATACTCGATCCAGGTCCCTGGCGGCACCCACACATCAGTGGACGCTAGACCGGTCTCCGGATCGGCCGGCTGGACGATTGGCGCCGCGATCATCTGATCGCCAAAGTAGTATTGGTGGCGGGCGGTGTAGGCAGCATCCTCCTCGGGATGCTCGTAGTAGATGGGCCGGCAGAGGGAGACCCCTGTGTCGTGTGCGACGCGTGCCATGGTGTACAGATAGGGCAGCAGCTGGTAGCGCCAGTGAAAGGCGGCCCTCGCGGCCTCGAACTCCGCCCGCGGAAAGGCCCAGGGCCTGCGCTCGGTGAGAGGGTCCTTGGTGGCGTGGAGACGCAACATGGGACTCAGCGCGCCGTACTGCACCCAGCGAGCGTACAGCTCGGGCTCGGTGGCGCCGCCCATGTGCCCGCCGAGGTCGTGACCCCACCAACCGTAGGCGACGTTGGATGCTGTGGCGGTGAAATAGGGTTGGAATTGGAGCGCTGCCCAGCCCACGTACGTGTCTCCGGAAAAGCCGGGCTGGTAGCGATGATTCCCCAGCCCGCCCCACCGGCTGTAGACTATCGGCCGCAACCCCCGCCGCGTCGAATCGGAAAAGTGCAGATGGTTGATCCATGGGAGCGGGTCGAGGCCTTCCATCTCTGAGGTCTCGCCCTGCTGCCAATCCATCCACCAAAAGTCCACGCCTTCATCCTCCAGGGGGTGGTGCAGCAGCTCGAAATAGTGCTTTACGAACCTCCTGTCGGTGATGCGAAAGGGGATGGCGTCGCCGCTGCCGGGGTTGACGCCCATGGCCCGGGCAAAGTCAGGGTAGATTTCCTCAAACGATTGGACACCCTGCGCCGGGTGCAGGTTGAGGGACACCCGCAGGCCCTTGTCGTGGGCCCACCTCAAAAAGGCCGGCGGATCGGGGAACAGCTCCCGATTCCAGGTGTAGCCGGTCCAGCTACGGGGCGTGTGCCAGTCCATGTCCACCACCAACACGTCGAGTGGAAGGTCGTGTCGCTCGAACTCGCCCACCAGATCCTCGAGGTCCTGTGCGCTATAGGCCCAGTAACGCGACCACCACGCGCCCAGAACATAGCGCGGGATCAGCGGGATGGGACCCCCGAAACGCATGTACTCGGCCAGTGCCCCTTTGTAATCGTGACCATGGGCGAAGAAATACCAATCCTGCTGATCGTGCGCCCGGGGGCGCTGCACCCAACCGTCGCCGGGATCAAAGAGCACCGCACCGCTGTCGTCGAAC
>JBFFCR010000096.1:0-10941 GCA_041559855.1 Anaerolineae bacterium
CCAGTTGAGGCCCGCCCCGCTGCTTGGCCCTGGCGCTCACAGCGGAAGGGTCTGCCCCGGCCATGGCTCCTCCCTCTTCCAGGCGCTCCAGATCCTCTTGCAGTCCATAGCCAGCCTTCACCGCCCAGACTGCTCCCTTGACCATGACCTCGTCCATCTCGCGGGCCGATACCTGGCGCGCTCCTCCCCCCTTGCCGACTCCGCTGGGGATGTTACGGAACAGGGCAGAGATCAACCCGCTCATCTCATCCCTTACCTCGCTAGCGAGCAATCCTGAGCCCATGAGTCGCACGCCGCAGTTGATATCATAGCCCACGCCCCCGGGCGAGATCACGCCGTCGGGGTGGCGGGTCGCTACCACGCCGCCGATAGGGAGGCCATATCCCTGGTGGGCATCTGGCATGACCAGCACGCGCCTGACCACGCCCGGCATGGCGGCGGTGTTTACGAGTTGCTTCATCGTGTTGTCGCGGAAGGCCATCTCCAGCAGCTGCTCGCTGGCATAGATCCGGGCTGGCACTCTCATATCTTGCCGGTAGCCCCTCGGCACCTCCCAGGCATACTCGCTGACACGCACAAGATCCGCTTTGCTTACCATAATCCTATCCTTTCCGGTGTCCGAGACCGTCCAGATCCCGGGTCACGGACGCTGAGCAATTGTCAGACGTCAAACGTGATCGTGGCGGACCAACCTGCCTTGCTCTCCACCAGCTTGAGGTCATGATAGGTCGCCGCCTTGATGTGTGCCCTGGTGACGGGACTGACAGCTCCTCCCACATGTGCTGCCAGTGCAGCTTTGGCTGTTGGTGTGGCGTCCGTCAGCGATTCGATGTAAAACTCGGTGAGCAGGAGCTCCTCTTGCTCGACAAGAAAGAGCAACTCATTCAGCCACTCGACGAGGAGCTCCTCTCGATCCCCAGCCTCCAACCGGATCGTCCGCCATACCTGGGGCTCTACACCTTCCGCATCACCCGTCAGGTCGAACATGCCGCGTCCAGCCCCTACAAACAGGTCCGCCAGATCCCTGCCCCCCACGCGCAATGCCCGATCTGCGGTGTGGTCCTTTTCATAATACCAATATTGCCGGGCTTCAGGTGGGGGGGCCTCGATGCCTGTCTCCTCGCGGACTCGATCCAGGATGCGGCGGGCGGCCTGCCGGTCTATCTCGAGCCGGACAGGCAGCGCATCACGCAGGCGCGACACCAGCTCAACAGTGAGCTCGCAGCTCATGATGTCCCTGTCCGCGTCAAGGAACTGAACTCCTGCACTCCGGGATCTGCCCTCCAGGCCTGGATCGCTGCTGAAGCTCACCAGGGCCGGAACTCGTTCGCTGCCCAGCACGGCAAATGCTGCAAAGACACCGGCAGCAGGCAACGCGCGTCCCGGATCGACCTGTAGCACTATCCCGGTCAAGTCCGGCTGCACCCCTCCCGCAAAGCGAGGGTAACGCCCCAGCAGAGCGGACGCTTTCTCTATGCACCCCTCCCGAAGCAACGAGCGGATGCGGCTGCTGGAAATGCCCTGCTCGCCACCCGATACTGCGCCCAGCACGATGACCTCGTACCCTAGCTCGCGGCCTAGCTCTTTAAGGCGGGGCACATCGCCCTTCCTTTCCCGCCCCAGGCAAAAGCCTGCGCCGACCCACAGCTCGCGCACATACAGACATCTCGCTGTAGTCTCCATGAAGACGCGGGGAGGAATCGCCGCGAGCTTGCGGTCAAAGGGCAGGAGCGCAACCAGGTCGAGCCCCAGACTTTCCAGTAGAGCCAGCCTTTCACCGGGCAAAGTCAGGTATCGCGGGGCACGCTCCGGCGCAAGGATCGCTGCCGGGTGGGGGTGAAAGGTGATCAGAGCTGCCATGCGTCCTGTGGCCCGTGCCTGCTCCACTACAGCGCTGATAAGCGCCTGGTGGCCGCGATGTACGCCATCAAACGTCCCGATGGTCAGGATTGTCTCCTGTCCCAAGCTAGCCTTGTCCAGGCTGTCAATTAGCTGCATGGCCGGATGTCTCACGAATGCGCACCGCTAGGGTGCAAAGACCTTCTTGGGCTGCCACTGTCCGGACTTAGGGTCATGGCTCAGTATCGCCAGAAAAGTGCCCTCAAGGTCGTATGCGCGCGCCATTATCCCACCGCCCTCGCTGCCGAGGGAGTCTGCCAGGGTCACGGCCTGCCCGTGGACAATCCGCCGCGCCGCCTCGGTGCCCACGACGGCTGCTGGCCAGTCGAAGAACGCCTCGTCCAGCGGGAGGAGGTAGCGAGTCTCTTGTCCATGTTCAAACGCCTCGGCCAGTCGCTCCAGACTAGTCGCATCCTCAAGTGCGAAACGCCCGCTGCTCAGACGGACCAAGGCATCCAGGTAGGCGCCGCCGCCCAACTGCTGGCCCAGATCGTGGGCGAGCGACCGGATGTAGGTGCCTGCAGAGCAGGCTACCTCAATGCTCAGTGTTGGAGCTGTCCAGTCCAAGAGGTCGATGGCATCGATCTGCACAGGACGGGGAGCCCGCTCTATGGTCTTGCCTTGCCTGGCCAATTTGTACAGAGGCTGGCCCTCTCGCTTGACGGCAGAATACATGGGCGGCACTTGCTCAATGTGCCCCACAAAGCGGGTCAGCGCCGCCTCGATCTCAGAGTAGGAGAAATCTGATGCGCCTCCGCTGCTCACAATCGCGCCGTCTGCGTCAAAGGTATCGGTGGTAGTCCCCAGAACGATGGTCGCCAGGTAGCGTTTGCGCCCCTGCATCAGATACTCGGCAACCCGCGTAGCAGGCCCTAGACACACGAGTAGGACGCCCGTGGCCATGGGGTCCAGGGTGCCTGCATGGCCCACCTTGCGCTGCCCTGCCAGGCACCGAATCTCGTCGACGACATCGTGCGAGGTCATGCCGGGCGGCTTGTCTACGTTGAGGATGCCCGACAGCGGTATCTCTCGCCTGGGCGCAACCCAGCGTGGCTTGGACCTTCGCCTCGCTTCTGGGCAGTCGGCGCAATCAGTCATTCGTGCCTTCTCCTGCGTCTCTTTAGGGCAGGCCGGAGTGCCTGGGCCTTAGTGACAGACCGCCCCGATCTAGCGACCGGAGCGGAAAAGATCTACTGCTTTGGAGTCAAGCGAACCGTCCTGGCGAGGCCTTGCTCACAACTCCTCGGTCTCAGCGCCTGCCAGGCTCTGCCTGACCTCGTCCAGTACCCGCTCCCGAACCGCAGCCATGTCTCCGTCAAGGGTGCAACCTGCAGCCTGGGGATGCCCTCCCCCGCCCAGCCGGTAGGCCACCTTGGCCACATCGTAGCCCGGCGCTGCGCGCATCCCAACGTCGATGGTGCCGTTGTCGCGCTCGGTAAAGACGACGACGATCTTGGACTCGCGGACGCCCGACAGGAAATTGGTTAGGCCGGAGTCGCCGTTCTCTTTGAGGTCCCACCGCATCCTCATGGCGCGTGTCACCTCAGTCCACAGGATCTCTCCGTCGGTGTGTAGGCGGTCGATGGCCTCACCCCACAGGCGGACCGACGCGAGGGGGCGCTGGTCCAGGGCCCTCCGGGCGATTTCGTTGAGTTTGCCGCCCTCCTCCATCAGGCGCAACACTGCCCTCATGGCGCGGGTATCCATGTTGTAGGTGCGAAACGAGCGCGTGTCAGTTACCATGCCGTTGAGCAGACACGCTGCCACATCCGGACTCAATGCCCAGCCCAGCGCGTCGGCCAGGCTGAGGATCATCTGCGTGGTCGCCACGCTCGACGGATCGACCCAGTTCACCGTGCCAAAGAGGGTGTTGGTTACGTGGTGGTCGATGTTGAGCAACGGGACCGCTGCCAAGCCTTCGTGGAAGACACTGCCCATCCTACGTGCGTCGCTGCAATCGAGACTGATGACGAGGTCGTAGGCACCGCTGCCCTGCCGGACGATGGTGCCGCTGTCCGGAAGCCAGGCATAGATCTCGGGCACCGGATCCTCACATGCCAGGGTCAGTTCCTTTCCTTCTTCCCGCAAAAGCGAAGCGAGCCCCAGCAATGAGCCGATGGCGTCGCCATCCGGCGCCACGTGGGAGACCAACAGGATGCGGCGCGCGTTCCCTATTGTGTTCCTGATACTCTCAAGAAGATTCCGATCCATCTTTTGGTTCAAGATCCTGCGCGACTTGGGCCAGCAGTTCGTCGATGTGGCGTCCGTATTCGGCGCTCTCGTCAAGGTGGAACTCCAGCTCAGGCGCCAGGCGTAGACGCACCTGTGCGGCGAGCTGTGTACGCAGGTATCCCTTGGCGGACTCGAGAGCGGTGGCGGCTGCCTTTCTCTGTTCCGCGTCCCCCAGCACAGAGTAGTAGACGCGGGCCATCAACAGATCCGGCGTAACCCGTACCTCCGTGACCGTGATGTCTGCTAGGCGTGGATCGCGCACCCCGCGCATGAGCAGCACGCTGAGCTCGCGGTGGATCGTTTCCGAAACACGGCGCTGACGACGAGTTGCCATCTCTTGGCCCCTACTAGCTCCCCACTGGCCAACTGGCCGTGGGTTAGCTTACTCTCTCTTCCTGGTAGAACTCGAGGATGTCGCCTTCTTCAAAATCGTCCCACCCGGAGAGGCCTATGCCGCATTCGAAACCTGCCCTGACCTCCGGGACGTCCTCCTGGAACCGCTTGAGCGAATCGATCCGGCCGTCGAACAGCTCCTCTTCATCGCGCAGCACGCGCACCCAGGAGTTACGTGCCACCATGCCATCGGTCATGTAGCACCCGGCAATGTTCCCGCGTCTCCTGATTCTAAAGACTGCCCGAACCTCGGCATGCCCGCTGACGACCTTTTCGTAGACAGGCTCCAACATGCCGCGGAGCGCCTTGTCCACGTCTTCGATCAGCTTGTAGATGATGTTGTACAGCCGGATATCGACGCCTTCCTGTGCAGCCACCCGGCGCGCTGCCTCATCCACATCCACGTGGAACCCGATGACAATCGCGCCAGAGGCGGAGGCGAGCATAATGTCCGATTCGGTGATGCGTCCGATCCCCTGGTGCAAAATCCTGACCTCTTGATCCTCGCTGCCAAGTCTTTCAATGGAGTTGACGATCGGCTCCAGGGAGCCCTGCACGTCTGCCTTGAGCACCAGGTTAAGCTCCTGTACTTCCCCCGCTTCCAGGCGGCTAAAGATATCGTCAAGGCTGATCGTAGGTCGTGCAGATGATCGATCAGTGGCCAATCGCTGGCGCTCAGCCTCCTCTTCAGCAAGGAGCCGCGCTTCCCGTTCGCTGTTGACCTCTCGGAATATATCACCAGCTGTGGGCACATCCGACAGTCCCATCACCAGCACCGGCGTGGCTGGGGGCGCCTCCGATACAGCCTCGCCCCGGTAGTCGAGCATGGCCCTGACACGACCCGATATGGTGCCGATCACCAGGGCATCACCTACCTTCAGGGTGCCACCCTGGACCAAGAGGGTAGCGGTTGGCCCACGTTGCTTGTCCAGCTGACTCTCAATGACCGTTCCCACGACGGGCCGGTCCGGATTGCTGCGGAGCTCCGCCAGTTCGGTCACGAGCAGGACATTCTCCAACAGATCATCGATCCCCTGCTGCTTCAGCGCCGAAACCTCTACACAAATGACGTCGCCGCCCCAATCTTCGACTGCGAGACCGACGTCGGCCAGTTGCTGCTTGACCCTATCGGGGCGGGCGCTGGGCTTGTCCATCTTGTTCAGCACGACCAGGATCGGCACGTTGGCAGCGCGCGCATGATCGATCGCCTCACGGGTTTGTGGCATTATGCCGTCGTCCGCAGCCACGACGAGGATAGCCAGATCAGTAACCTGGGCGCCTCTGGCTCGCATGGCCGTGAATGCCTCGTGGCCCGGTGTATCGAGGAACGTGATCTTGCGCCCACCATGCTCGACTTGATACGCGCCGATATGCTGCGTGATACCGCCATACTCGCCCTCGACAACTTTGGCGTGCCGTATCGCATCCAGAAGCGTCGTCTTGCCATGGTCCACGTGCCCCAACACGGTCACTACCGGCGGGCGCGGTTGGAGGTTCTCGGCAGATTCCCTCCGGATCAACTGGTCCCAGAGTGTCCCGCGGACCTCAGGCTTCTCCTCTTGTTCTTCTGGAGCCTGAGCCTGAAGCGGCTTGGTCTCGAAACCGAGTTCGCCGGCGACAATCTCGGCGGTTTCGTAGTCAATCGTTTGGTTGATGCTAGCAACCACACCGTTTGCCATCAGCTCTTTGATGACATCGATGGGGTTCGCACGGAGAGCCCGTGCCAGGTCCCGGACCGACATCACCTGTGGCAGCTCTATCACTTTGGGCAACGGCGGAGGGCTGGGCGCCCCGGCACGCGGTCCCGGTGGCGAGCCCTGACCGGCACCGCCAGCGCCACCCGGCTGTGGCGCCGATGGCCGCGGCTGGCTGCGACTGCTCCTGCTATCCCTTCGTCCCATGAAACTACCTCCGATCTACAGCCAAAATCCAGACCCTACCCGTCAAACCTATCCATTTGCAGTCTCGTCGCCCGGTGTCACTACCTGCGGTTCCGTTGCCAAGCTCTCCAGGAGCGCTGACACCGCGGTCCTCAGAGCCACCGCCTCTGGCGCCTCCACCTGAGACTTGAGCGCCTGTGACAACCTGCCAGGCTGCAAGGCTGCTTCGCAGCACTGCTGCTTGCGGCACAGGTATGCTCCGCGACCTGCCTTTTTCCCCTTGAGATCGATCTCCAGCGTACCCTCGGGCGTGCGGACCACCCTGATCAGATCCCGCTTGGGCAACTTGAGCCGGCAGGCGATGCAACTCCGCAGCGGCACATGCTTGCGACGTTTCACTGATTGCTGGTCCTTCTCTCTATCCTGCGCTGCTTCCGCAGCCCTGGTTATGGGTGGATGCGATCCTTACTCTGAGGCCAGCATCTCATCGGCCGCGCTGTCGACCACCTCTCTGGTCCCACGTCTCGCTGAACCCTGACTCTTCAAGGTCACGAGCCTGGCGCGAAGGACGCTTCTTGGGCTTCTTCTTCCCAGATTGGCGGCGGTAGGTTGACGGCGCTTCCTCCTCAAGTAGATCGTCCCGAACCCACTCGAATTCGGGTTCCTCTGCCTCTTCTTCTTCGGTCGACCACCCGGAGTAGTAATCTTCCTCTGGTGCAACCGGGACCCATCCGATCGAATCCTTGATCGGTTCCCCATCAAAGGTCGGGACCTGTTCCTCTTCCTCAAGAAGTGCCAATCGGTCGGGCAGGGTTGGCTCTGCCTCAGCTTCAAGGTCCTCCTCTTCTGCAGAGGGCTCATCCTCCGAGACAACCTCTTCCTCTTCCATGGCTGGCGCGATCTCTGCCTCTACCTCGGGCGCGGCTTCAGCCTCAGGCTCGACCTCAGCGGCCGGTTCGGCTGCCGTCGTCTCCTCGGGAGGTCCCATCTCGATCTCGCGCTCTCCCAGCGCAGCATCCAGAAGCTCCAGCTGCTCCTCGCTAAACGTGCCTTCGCCCCGCTCGCGCAGCAGCAGCTCTGCCTTGTCCAGCAGGCTCATGTCTTCGGGCGCGCGTTGGATGTCTTCGAGCCGGCCCAGTGTCTCCTCGGCCGCCTCGGTCGCGCTCTTGATGTCGATTCGCCAACCGGTGAGCTTGGCCGCTAGCCTGGCGTTCTGACCCTCTTTGCCAATGGCAAGCGACAGCTGGCGGTCAGGCACGATGACAGTGGCAGTCTTGGCCGACTCGATGCCGTTCTCCAGGATGACGTTCATGACTTTGGCAGGGCTCAGAGAGTTGGCGATGAACGTGCCCATGTCGGCATGCCATTGCACAACATCGATCTTTTCCCCACCAAGCTCGCTGACCACGTTCTGGATGCGCCCGCCACGGACCCCCACACACGAGCCCACGGGATCGACCCCGTCCTGTGTGGCGTGCACGGCCACCTTGGAGCGCGATCCGGCCTCGCGGGCGATGGCCTTGATCTCGACAGAGCCGTTATAGATTTCGGGGACCTCAAGCTCCAGCAGGCGGCGCAATAGAGCCGGGCTGCGCCTCGAGAGCGTGATCTGCGGGCCGCGGCTGCCTTTGCGCACGTCCAACACGTATGCTCTCAGGCGTTGGCCGCGACGATAGCGTTCGCTTGGCACCTGCTCACGTGCCGGCAGCAGTGCCTCGGCGCCCTCGAGGTTGACGATGACGTCATTCGAGTGAAAGTCCACGCTTTGGATCGTGCCGTGCGCGATCTCACCGGCGCTGTCTGCGAAGGAGGAATAGAGTGCCTCTCGTTCCGCCTCGCGGATGCGCTGCAGGATGACCTGCTTTGCCGTCTGGGCTGCGATCCGGCCGAAATCCTTCGGGGTGCTCTCGATGAACACGGTATCGCCGACGTTGCTTTCGGGTTCGAGTAGACGCGCCTCTTGCAGAGAGATCTCTAGCTTGGGATCATCCACCTCATCCACGACCTCTTTCGCCGCAAAGACCCTGACCTCGCCCGTGTCCTGCTCGATCCGCACCTCGATGTTCGTCGCTGCACCAAAGTTGCGCTTGTACGCCGAGATAAGCGATGCCTCCACCGCCTCCATCACGACGTCTGGCGACAGCTTGCGCTCAGCGCACAGTTGGTTGACTGCCAGAACCAGTTCACTTCTCATCTTGCTACCGCCTTTTCCTCCACTACTTCACTGAGAAGCGGCTTGGTGCAAACCAAACCGCTTTCAACGCCCCCAGGGCCTTTCCCTTCTGCCACCGTAGATCCCAACAGGCGCAGACCCGAACTGCAAGAACAGACCCCTATAGAGAGAAAAGTGGGACATGCCCACTTTCTCCAATGCACGGACTACTAAGCTGGCGGCATTATAGCACAAACTCGCCGTGGAGGTCAAGTTTGCGCCGAGGCAAGGCTAGGTTTGCTACGAGGCGGCGAGGTCTGATAGCAGTGCTGGCTGGCAGTTTTGGACGGTGATGCACGGCGGGGCAGTGTACGGCGATTCTCAGTGTGGCTGACCAACGAACCAGATCCGGCCGGATCGCCAGTTCCGGCTGGAGCGGTAGGTGCGCATGCCTGCTGTTGGTCAGAGGCCCGTCCAATCGCAAAGCTCGTTCCGACATGGCAGAATCGATTGCCCTGGACCCGACATGGGGGGAACTGGACACCGGCATGCGGAGATGGTACAATTGATGAACCGAGGAGGATGAGGACGGATATGCAGCCCAAGCCACGATCACCGGAAGAGACCTACGGACCCGCGCTGGAGAAGGCGCAGCAAGAGTTCCCCGATCTGGAGCCCCTGGAAGCTGCGGCACGCGCCGGCGTCCCCTTTGAGGAAGGCACCTTCCGGGTCCCGTTTTTCGGCGGTGAGTACCAGGTGGACTGGCCTGAGGCCACGGTCCGGCGAGCTGCTGATCTCATGCAAGCCGACGTTGCGACCCGCATCCTCATTCTGCACTACCTGCTGACCGCCGATGGCACACCTCTGGCGGACAAGTGGATCGCCTTCCGTAGCCTGCCCGGGGGACTTGGCTACGATGCCGCCTTTCGCGGACGGGCCAACCTGCGCCTGGAGCGAGTGTTTGGCAGCGACCGACCGGCTTTTGAGGCCGCGGCACAATCGCTGGCCGGCGAGCGCCTGGCATTCGGCGATGCGTCGTTCTCTTTCCGCGTGCTGCCCCGAGTCTGGCTGGCCGTCGTGTTACACCTGGCAGACGACGAGTTCCCGGCCAACGCGAATGTGCTGTTTGATGGCGCGGCGAGCCACTATCTGCCGACCGAAGATCTTGCCGTGATTGGGGGTATGCTGGCGGGACTCCTCATCAAGGCGGCGCGGAGCACATAGCTGCACTTCCTGCCGCGAACCAAAGAGCAAGCGCCCTCCAAGCGAACCAGCGGCCCAGAACTACACGTCAGGTGCTCGGCTGGCTGACACCACGCCACGCGCAAAGAGCGCAAAGGGAATGAAGCAGATCAGCCCCAGGACAAAGGTGACTACAACGTCGACCATGACAAAAGGCGCCCCGGTCACGAATGGCTGTATCGCCAAGAAGACGATCAGACCGATGAAGAGCATGCTGGCCTGAAAGAGAAGGCCGAGGCCGGCTACGTATCCGAACCTCTCACGGCGCCAAAGCAGTACCCCGCCAATCGCCAGCGCTGGTGCGGTCAGCGCATCTGCGATGTTGGCTGCGAGTTCTGTCTCGGCCATCGGGCTTTGGCTGACAAGCGCACCGGCCATGACACCGGCGGCTCGCAAGAAGAATAGGACACCAAGTGCAGCCAGGATTCCCCCGGCAAGCCTCTCTTGCACACGACCGGTAAGCCGTCGCTGTACGGCCTCCCCATCAGTGCCCGCAATCAGCCCGACGGTGGTGTATAGGCTCATGATCAGCAAGATCAGGTGCACTACTGAGGCCGCATTGAACGGCATGGCAAGCACATAGACTATGTAGTTGTACAACACAAAGAAGAGTGCTCCCGGCCACAAGAGCAGTCCGATCAGCTGACCGCGCCATGCCAACCAGACCGAGCCGAGCAGCATCGGAACTCCGATGAGCAGATTGACTACGTCCGTAGGCACAAAGGACTGAACTAGATCATCCGCTGGGTAGAGATCGGCGCGGCATAGCAGGCCGGTGACGGACGCCGCCGCCATGAGGATAGCTATCATGATGGAGAGGATGTGGCTCAGCGTGAGCCTGTACCTGATCGGCAGCTTGGTGGCGACCGCATGGCTCCTGTTCATTCGCTTCAACTCCCGATGGTATGATGTGCGCGCCAGCCTTGCCCTGTATTGCGGGAAAGGACAGCCACGCTCCGGCCTGCACCCAGCTCAGAGATGCGAGCGCAGGCGGGCCTCCACCTCATCAGGGGAAAGGCCTGACACCGATACCACCTTCTGGCGAGCGCTCTGGCCCGAGACAATCTCCACGTCTCGTTTCGGCACCCGCAGCACACTCGACAAGAAGGTGACCAGAGCCTCGTTGGCGGCGCCCTCTACCGG
>JBFFCR010000097.1:0-10928 GCA_041559855.1 Anaerolineae bacterium
ATGGACCATTAGCCAGAGGGCGGCGCTCGATCGAGCGCCGCCCTCTGGCTAATGGTCCATGGGACCGGCGAGCCTGTTGATTAGGCGCTAGCTTTAGCGTATAGCATTCTCAACATTCTCGACCCAACCGTAAGGCTGGTCTAGTAGTCAGTCCCACGCACAAGATCGCGAACCACTGACGCACTGGGATTCGATATCACGGCATCCGGGCGCATCATCTCGTTATCCTCGTGGTCGATGATGTGGCAGTGCCAGACGTAGCCCTGCCCGCCGTACGGTTCGAAGGGGAAGAAGGCCTCCGCCGCGGGCGTATTCGCCGGTAGGTGCGTCGGCGCCCAGCGTACCATGATGCGGGTGACCTCCCCGGGGTACATGATCACGGTGTCCTTCCAGCCGGCCTCCTGCGGTAATGGCGGCCTGGCTGGGCCCTGAAGGTATTGGGGCTTGCCGTTCTTGGCCAACACACCGACGTCAGGGTTGCCGCCCCACTTGCCACCAGATTGGGGGTTCGAAGCGGGATCGTAGGCCAGTGGCGGGCCGAATTCGGGGATAAAGACCCCATCGGGATAGGGCAGACCGGTCATCGGGTCTATCTCGCCTGTGCTGTTGACAAAGGCTCCCGCGTACAGACCGGAGTACTTGTTGACGTTGAAGGCCTGGCGGTTCATCAACTGGAACTGCACCAGGTGCAGGTGGATGGGGTGGGCGTCAGCGGTCAGGTTGACGATCTCCCATAGCTCGGTGTCGCCTTCCTGAGGGAACTCGGTGTGGTAGGTGTTCGGATCAAAGGGCGCAGAGCCGCCGTTGATCACCGCGCCACTTGAGCGCTTACCATTCCACTTGGAGTTGTTGACCAGAGCCGCCAGAGGCCCAGCAGGGCCCATGACCTCGTTTAGCGTCATTTGGCGGGTCTTGTCGATCGTCACGCCTGCGCCCAGAGCGCCAAGGTTCTGATCCACCAGACGGATCATGGGCTGGCGTAGTGGGATATTGCCAGCTGGGTCGTAGTACTCCTCACCGGGCAGCGTGCTCGCCGGGTCGACCACGAACTGCATGACGCGCCCCGTAGTGGTTCCTCCCGGCGCTACGCCAGCCGGGAAGGGGGTCTTGGCATTGTTCTTCAGCAGCCAGTTGCCGGAGTATGCCGCGCCATTGGGTCCGACCACGCCTGCTTCGTAGCCGGCAAAGTCGATAATCGCCACGTAGCGCTCGCCGGGCATCATGGTCAGGCTGTTGTTGGCTGCTGCGGCTGGGTCGAGCTTTACCGCTGCGTCCAGCAGGCCGCCGTCGGTGCCGATGACCCAGATGGGCGGGCCAAAGTTCTTGGAGATCGGATCGGTCAGGAACATGTTGTAGGTGCGGGCGTTGGAGCCGTTCAGGAACCAGAAGCTGTAGCGTTTGTTCGCCACCGTCAGCTTGGGCCAGACCTTGCCGTTGACGACGATCACGTCACCCTCGAATTCGGGCACCCAGAAGGGATGGTCCAGTGGGTTGGGGGAGAATGGCGGACCGGCTGGGAAGTAGAGCTGCCCATTGGTGTCGAACATACGGTCCTGGATGACCATCGGGATGATCCGGGTCGGGGTGATTGGCCACGGATTGTACTCGTCAAGCAGCAGGTACGCCCCCGCAATGCCTGCATACACGTTGAGGCGGGTGATGCCCAGGGCATGGTCGTGGAACCAGATCGGGGCCGCTTCCTGGGAGTTGGGGTACGTGTAAACCGAGGCATTGCCTCCCCCGCCAGGTCCAGCCCAGTAGCCGGGACCGTGGATGCCATTCGGTGTGAACCAGGCATCCGGGCCGCCGTCGATCTCGGGCGGTACCTCGCCGCCGTGGAGGTGCGCCACTGCTGGAACCGGGCCACCATAGTTATCCATTGAGCCCATCTGCTTAAACGGATCTGCCCAGTGCAGGGTCTGGTCGGTCCAGAGAGGCCACGTGGTCTGAGTCGTGTCCGTAGCCGGCAGATTGTTCACCCAGGTGATTGAGGTCGGCTGATGACGCCACGCCAATACTACAGGGTTGATGTAGGTGGCGAGAGCCCCATTCGGGGCGGCAGGAGTTGGATACCCTTCTGTCTGGTAGCCCCAGACCCACGTGCCCTTGTACGGGGGGGGATTAGGATTGGCGGGGGTGGGGGCCGGTGCGAAGCCAGTGGGCATCACATCCGCCTTGAACTCCTCCATCCTGATCGTGAGGTTTGCTCCCTGGACCAGACGCATCGCTGATCCTGGTACGTGTGAATCGAGCAATGGCAGCTCATCCACAAACTGCGGGATCGCGCTGCCGGGCAGGGGAGTGCCCTGCTGCAGGACTTGAGCAAAAGCGGGGTGGATGCCGGGAAATCCGATCCTGCTACCTGCGGCAAGGCCAATGCCTGTCGCCGCACTGAGTTTGAAGAATTGCCTTCTGCTGATCATCTGCTTTTCTCCTATATCTTATCTGTTGATAGTGACCGAAACGAGGAGTTCGCTCTGAGGCTACTGTACACATATCTGTACCTCCTCTCCAAATCACAAATATGGGTATATTCTATGATAAGAACTCTCCCTTTGCATCCCGCAAAGGGAGAGTTCTTGGGGATAGTATTTCCCCATCCTTTCGGACAGGTAGCGCTCTATCCGGAGGGATAGGTGTATGTGGGGTGGATTGGGCAGCGACTCAGGAAAGGATGCCTTGCTGCCAGGCCAGCGCTATGGCCTCAGCACGGCTGGATACTCCCAGCTTGGAAAGTATGTTGCGCACGTGGAACTTGACCGTCGCGACGCTGATCACCAATCGCTCGGCGATCTCGGCGTTGGAGAGGCCCTCCACCAGCAGAGAAAGCACTTCCATCTCGCGCTCGGTCAGGCCATAGTCATGATGGCTAGCTCTATGGCGCGTTGCCTTGACCAATGCCTCGGTGGCCTCGGGGGCCAGGGTGGAGTGGCCTGCATGCGCCTGGCGGATGGCCTCGGCGAGGGTTTGTGCGGACACATTCTTGAGCAGATAGCTAATTGCGCCGGCCCGCAGAGCTCGTTCGATCAGGTCTTCTTCCTGGAAGCTGGTCAGGGCGATGACCTGGGTTGCGGGATTCTGTTGGAGGATGGCCTCGGTGGCCGCTGCCCCATCCATATCGGGCATGACCATGTCCATCAGCACTACGTCGGGCTCTAGCTCGGTGCAGAGCCGGATGGCTTCAGCGCCGCCCCCAGCCTCTCCAACCAGGTCGAGGTCGTCAAAGCCAGCCAAAAAGAACCTGAGCCCCCTGCGGAGCATAGCGTGATCATCGACGAGGATAATTCGGATGGGGTTTTTGTCAGGCATTAGACACTCTCCAGACCTGTCATGTGCTAGTCTGTCTCTTTGTCTCGAGGCCACACCAGCGTGATGCGGGTTCCCACTCCTGCAACACTGTCGACCCCTAGCTTGGCGCCAACTGCCTCGGCACGCTCGCGCATAATACCGAGGCCCAGCCGGTCGGGACCGGGGGCGGTCTGCTCAAAGCCTTGCCCGTCATCTGTGACCTCGAGCGTCATTTGTCCCGACCAATCGTCGCGCGCAGACAGGTCGAGAGGCGGCGTCGCATGGAGGCTGACCTTCACGTGGCTGGCCCCGGCATGTTTCAGGACATTGTTCAGGGCTTCTTGGGCAATGCGATAGAAGGCGATGTGGATATCTGGGGGCAAAGTGGGACTCGGCTCAATATCGTAGGTGACGAGCATCTCTGCCCGGCTGGTGATGGCCTCGGTCATCTGCCTCACCAGGTCGGTCAGCCTGCTTTCCAACACAGCCGTGGGGCGCAACTCCAGCAGCATCGTGCGCATTTCGGCCAGGGCACCCCTGTTAAGACTGCGCAACTCCTGGAGCCCCTCTAGGGCTAGTTGTGGGTTGCGCTCCCACATCTTAGGGAGAACCTCGGCGACCAAACTGGATGAGAAGAGTGCCTGGCTAACAGAGTCGTGCAGATCGCGTGCCAGGCGGTTACGCTCTGCATCTGCGGCGGCCTGCTTCAGCTCGCTCCGCAGCCGGTCGCCTTCCACTGCAAGGGCAACCTGATCGCCAAACACAGAGGCGAGTTCGATCTCCTCTGTGGAGAAGCTCCTTGGCTCGGCACTGCACATGACCATGCTGCCGTACAACTCATCCTTGACGATGACCGGCACCGCGAGAATGGCTTGGAATGGCACGGCGCTCTGACTCGCGCCATCTGTGGACACAGGCTCTGGGCTCTCAATGGCCACCGGCCTGCGCGACCGCAACGCCTGTTCGACGGCTCGGAGGCTGCATGCTCTATCTGTGGTATCGTCGTGCGTGTGAAGCGGACCTTGAGCTACCTGCAAGACCAGCTCACCGCCGGCGCCTGCCGCATAGATCGCGACCTCTTCGTTGTCGAGCAGCTCCCTGGCCTGCGCGGCGATATGGTCCAGGACGTGGTGAAGGGGCTGATTCGAGTTCAAGGCAGCCATGACGCCGCCCAGACTCTCCGCCACCCGACGGCGCTGATCAGCCTCGCGGCGTCGCTCCTGCTCGGCCTGCCGGGCCTGTTCGGCAGCCTCCTTCGCGTCCCGCAGCGCTTGCTCGATGCGCTTGTGCTCGCTGATGTCGCGCGCATTGACAGCCAGTCCGACAACCCGGCCTTCTATGCTCCTGGGCACCGCACGTGACTCGTAGTAGATGGTACTGCCGCCGGGAGCGCTGTAGTAGGTCTCGTAACTGGCAGGCTCGGATGTCGTGAGAACGCGTTCGAGAATCTCTCTGATCTCCTGGCGCCTCTCCTCTTGGACATAGCTGTAGAGCGGTGTACCGATCAGCTCCTCGACGGTCAATCCCGGCGAAGCGTAATTGAGGAACTCGATCCTGAGCTCGGTGTCCACGAGGATAACATGGTCAGGCGAGCGCTCGGTGAGCGAGCGCCAGCGCGCCTCGCTCTCGCGCAGGGCTGCCTCCGCTTCCTTTCGGTCGGTGATGTCGAGCGTGTACTCGATGGCCCGCACAACGTTGCCCTCTGTGTCGAATAGGGGATAGCTGTGCACCTCGACGAACCTCTCTTCACCCTCGGGAGTGAAGTGCACGTGCTCGACGGTGACCGGTTTCCCGGTCTTTCGCAGCTCCTCGAGGGGACAGGGGTGCGCGGCTGAGCTGCATGGCGCATCTCGATGATGGGTGAGCGCGTAGCAGGTGGTGAGTCCCATGACGGTGTCAAGGCGGGCGGCAGAGTTCGCCATCTTGACTGAGTAATCCTCCACATCTATGACATAGAATGGGTGGGTTAGCGACTCGAGAACGGTGGTGAGGAACTCGTTCTGCTGCCGTATCTGCTCCTCTGCCTGCTTCCGCTCGGTGACATCTGTGAGGACTCCTTGCAGGCCGATGACCTGCCCATCAGCATAGATCGGCTGGCTTGAGGTGTATGCCCAACGAGACTCGCCGGTCGTGGTGAGAAGCCGGTATTCACTGGTCACCCGATGGCCTGCAAGGACTTGCTGCATTCGAGCATTGAGGCGGTCGTGCGCTTCGGGATGAACAAAGTCGCGCACGTGGCGACCGGTCACTTTTTCCGGTGTGTAGCCAAGGAGGCGTTCGATGCCGGGACTCACGTAGGTCAACACACCGTCGGCGCTGGTGGTGTAGATCACCTCACTCAGGTTCTCCATCAGCTCGCGCCCGCTCAGCTCTGCGGCGCGAACGTCTTCCTCCACTTTCCTTCGGGTGGTGGCTTCCTCCTCCAGCTGGTGGTCCCGGCGGGCAATCTCGTTTCGCATTTGGGCGATGGCCAGGAGCATCTCTATGCGGGATAGGAGCAGCTGCTCGTTCGACGGCTCTATCAGGACGTCCGATGCACCCGCCTCGAGGAGCCCGGCGATGGCTGTCGGATCTCTTGTGTCAGACAGGACCAGGATCTGCAGGTTGTGTCTGCTTTCGCCCGTCAGGACGCGGCTGCAGAGCTCGCGGGCCTCCATGTCTGGCAGGCGGTCGCTAAGAAGGAGGATGTCAGGCGAGAGATCCTGCACGAGTGCCAGGGCTTGGGCACCCGCGGCGGCGGTGCGCGCCCGGTACCCTCGCTCGGCCAATGTCGTTGCCAAGGAGTTGGCTGTGTCTTGCCTGGCTTCGACCACAAGGATGTCAGCTTGGGTCGACATAGGCTTCTTCATGGCGCATTTGCCTCTAGGAGCGGCCGCGTACCCATACCGCGAGAAGGCTGGCTGCCGGCGGGACGCGAGCGGCGCTCTCGCGGGGATTATAGCACTGGATTGGTGATTTCACAAGCCAGAGCTGGAGGGTACTGACATGATGTGGTATAATGCAGACAAGGAGCGGGCCCTATCCGCTTGCCACGGGCGAACAAATGTGCTATACTGGTCCCATGGCAGACGATGGGGAGCTACGGGTCCGGTTTGGATTGCCGCTGCCGCCGGGCATCAACCAGCAATATGCCACGGTGGACGGGCGCCGGGTTCTTAGCAAGGACAGCCGCAGGTATAAGAAGGAGGTGCGGGGCAGCATCCGCCGCCTGCGGGCGGAAGGCACCATCTCTGATTCGCTGGTTGCCGCACTGCGTGCGGGCTACATCGGCCTGTTCATCGACTTTTACTTCGAGACACCCCATCGGCGTGACCTGGACGGCGGCCTCAAGATTGCACAGGATGCCATCTGTGACGCGCTGGGCGTCAACGATAACCGGGTGGTGGATGTCCATCTGGTGAAACGGATCGATCCGCTGCGCCCGCGAATCGAGGTAGAGGTAGAGGCGATACGGGACTGGGCCTTTGACCAGGAGTATGTCCTGCTCAGCGCGGTTGAGGGTGACGTGCCTAAAGGGCCGTGTGATCTGGCGGCTGGGGGTGAGGATGGGAAACCAGGAACGAGTGCTCAATCGCGCCATAGGCGCTGTGACCGCGGGTAGGCCCAGGCCCGAGCAAGCATCCCAGGGCAAGGTTACCCCAGAAGGGGCTGGCACGGCGGAAATCACGATCGATCCAACTTGGGCCGATGCTCTGGATGGCATAGAGGAGTTCTCGCACATATGGGTGCTGTGGTGGATCGACCGGTTCGCAGAGCCGCCAACGGCCCTTCATGTTCATCCAGAGCGCAGGGCGGAACTACCGCTGGTGGGTCTCTTTGCTACGCGCTCGCCGCACCGGCCCTTTCCTATCGGTCTAACGGTGGTGCGGCTGCTGGGGCGTCAGGGAGGCCGTCTCTTGGTAGAGGGACTGGATGCCTTTGAGGGCACGCCTGTACTCGACATAAAGCCGTACCTGCGTCGCGGGGATCTTGTTCCGGATGCAGCGACCCCCGATTGGCTCCAGCGCCTGTGGCGTATGCACGACGCTGAGCATAGGGAGTGAGGAGGGAGCGATGTCAGGCAAGTTCAAGATTGTCATAAGCGACCTGCATCTGAGCGCCGGACGGGTTGCAGAGGGGAACCCACTGGAGGACTTTGCCAGCGACCTAGAGTTTGCGGCCTTTCTGGATGAGGTGGCGGCTGAGAGTGAGCGTGAAGACGCGGAGGTAGAGCTGATCTTTAACGGCGATGCTTTCGAGATGCTACAGGTGCCGCACGTCGACGCGTTCGAGCCGACCTTTGAGTATTCCCCCAAGTCGTATCACTCGTCGTCAGAGGAAGCCTCGGGCCTCAAGATGGCGCTGATCATCGACGGGCACGAGCCATTTTTTGAGGCGCTGGGGCGCTTTCTGCGGGTGGGGCCGCCGCGGCGCACTGTGACCTTTGTCAAGGGCAATCACGATCTCAACCTGCATTGGCCTGGCGTGCAATCGTGTATCCGCGATGCCTTGAGCGCCCACAGCGGCCGGCATCCGCTTGTCTCCTTTGTGGAGCGGAGCATTTGCCGCGATGGAATCCATGTGGAGCACGGCAACCAGTACGCGGGGGCTCTCGACAGGGCGAAGGACATGGAGGATCCCCGCGATCGCGACCAGCCAGCTCGACTGGACCTGCCGTTGGGCTCCTGGTTTGTGATGGACGTGTTCAACAAGGTGGAGCGGGAAAAGTACTGGATCGATGGAGTGAAGCCAATCACGGCGCTCGTTTGGTACGCGCTGGAGTTTGACTTTGCGTTTGCGTTGCGGGCAATCGCGCGGTTGGCTGGCTCGCTCCCCGGGGTTCTGTGGGAGGGCCTGCGCACAGCGGAGACACCGTCTGCTGATGCGATGGTCCGCAGCTTGGCGGATCCGTCAAAGGTCGAGGAGCTGGCGGGGCGATACGAGGCTGACGAGTCCTTCCGCGCGCAGTTCAATGTGGAGCTGGCCGAGTTGCTCGGTGGGCTTTCCGAGCCGGAGGGCGGAGAACACCGCAGCGCCCGCAGCCCTGCCAACCCGGTGGAGATGGGCAATCGTGTGCGCAGCCAGGTCAAGTCGTCGCTCTTTGATGCGGCGGCAAGGATAGCGGCACAAGAGGGAGTCACGCTGGTCACGTTCGGGCACACCCACGACGCCGGTGTGGAGAAGCTGCCCGGGGACGCCACCTATATCAACAGCGGGACCTGGACTTGGCGCGCCGATCTGGGTGGCAGTAGAGAGGCCTGGCAGGAGCTGTTTGCGCATCCTGAGCGCTTTACCGAAAGCCGGCTGCTGAGCTATGTGCGGATCGACTATGATGCGGAGGGGCGGCCCTTCGGCAGCTTGCTGAGCTATGAGACAGGTCGGCGCGGGCGCGGGAGGCGAGCACCGGACGGCGAGTGGTCGTTCTGGCACCGGCTCGACGAGTGGCTCCGGCGCTTGGGAGAACTCTTTGGGCTGGCCTAGGGCCGGGGTGGGCTCGGAGCGGCTGGTGTAGGAGGGAGGATGGCGAGGGATGATGTGAGACAGGTAAGATTCCTGCTGATCGGAGCGGGGAATGTGGGTCGGCGCTTTCTGGGCTTGGTGGAGAGCAAGGGGCCAGTTCTGCGCGAGCGGCTGGGGCTGGATCTGATGCTGGTGGGGATTGCGGATAGCTCTGGTGTGGCTGTGAATCCTGGGGGGGTGCCGATTCGCGAGGTGGTGGCGCTCAAGGAGCAGGGACGGGGCGTGAGCGAGCACCCGCGATGGGGCTCGCCGTCGGTTTCTGCGCTCGAGATGGTGCGGGCGCAGCAGGCCGACCTGCTGCTGGAGGCGTCGCCTGCCAATATGGTGGATGGGCAGCCGGCCCTCGGCTGCATGGAGGAGGCGATGTCGGCGGGCATGAATGTGGTCACGGCCAACAAGGCGCCGCTGGTGCTAGCCTTCCCGCGCTTGATGTCTTTGGCCCGAGCCAAGGGGGTGCATCTTCGCTTCGATGCCACCGTTGCGGGCGGCCTGCCAGCAGTCAACGTGGGACGGCGCGACTTGGCTGCGGCCCAGATCCACCGCCTGGAAGGGGTTCTCAATCTCACGACCAACTATATTCTGACGCGGATGGCTGAGGATGGGTTGAGCTACGAGCAGGCGTTGTCCCATGCCCAGGAAGCCGGTCATGCAGAGACAGATCCCACGCTCGACGTTGAGGGGTGGGATGCCGCCAACAAGCTTGTCATCCTGGCGAATAGCGTGTTGGGATTCGCGGCGAGGTTGGCCGACGTGGAGGTGACGGGGATCACCGGCATAGGTGCTGAGGCACTGCGTGGGGCGATGGCGGAAGGCAAGCGGATCAAGCTGCTGGCGACGGCCGACGCCGAAGGCGATCGGTACCGCCTGAAGGTGCGACCGCAGCGCCTCCCCGTGGGTCACCCGCTGGCTCAACTGGGGCCGAAGCAGATGGGCATCGTCTATCACACCGACATCTACGGAAGCATCTCGGCGACCATAGTGGAGGAGACGCCGGTGCCAACAGCAGCAGCCGTGCTGCGCGACGTGATCCAGATTTACTCCAGTGTGGGGGCGTAGCGATGTCCTGGGAAGACCTAAGGCAAGCCAACGAAGAGACGCGGCAGGCGTGGGATGAGAATGCAGCCTTTTGGGATCAGAGGATGGGGGAGGGCAACGATTTCGTCGAGGTGCTGACCTGGCCTCCGACGGAGCGGATGCTGTCGCTGCAGCCGGGCGAGCGCGTCCTGGACGTTGCCTGCGGGAATGGACTCACCTCAAGGCGCATGGCAGCAGGGGGGGCGGAGGTTGTAGGTGTGGACTTTTCCGAGGAGATGATCGCCCATGCCCGCCGCCGCACGACGGATGGTGCGGGCAGCCTGGACTTTCATGTGCTGGATGCCACTGACGAGGATGCGTTGCTGGCATTAGGGGAGGGGCAATTCGACGCGGCGCTGTGTGCCATGGCCCTGTTTGACATGGCCGAGATCGATCCCTTGATGCGGGCGTTGCGGCGACTGCTGCGTCCCGGCGGACGATTCGTGTACTCTGTGGTGCATCCCTGTTTCAACAACCCCCACATTATCCAGATGGCCGAGATGGAGGATCGCGGGGGCGATGTCGTCACGATATACTCGATCAAGGTCTCGGGCTATATGACCTCTACCGTGGCGCGGGGGGCCGCGATCGTGGGCCAGCCCAGGCCACAGCTCTATTTTCACCGGCCGTTGCAGGTTCTTCTTGGGGCGGGCCTGAGGGTGGGCTTTGTACTTGATGCCCTCGAGGAACGATCGTTCCCGGCGGATCACCCCCATGGCCGCAGCCCGCTGGCGTGGGGCGGAAATTTCAGCGAGATCCCGCCAGTGCTGGTGGTGAGGATGCGGCAGCCAGGATGAGGCCGGCTGCCGCTGCAGGCATTAGGGCTTGATGCCGTGTATATAGTCCTCGGCAAGGCTAACCAGCTCGCTGTTGCCGACAAAGAGAGGGGTGCGCTGGTGCAGGTCTTCGGGCTCGATGTCCAGAATCGGCTGGGTCCCGTCTGAGGCTGCTCCTCCCGCGTGCTCGGCGAGGAAGGAAAGTGGAGCGGCCTCGTAAAGCAGCCGCAGCTTGCCGTGTGGTTTGGCAGGGTCTCTGGTATCTGCCGGGTAATAGAAAATGCCACCACC
>JBFFCR010000098.1:0-10923 GCA_041559855.1 Anaerolineae bacterium
CCGGAACTGGAATCGGGTCCTCCCCGAGGTCAGGTCGTTCTCGATCCAATCGCCAACGGTGGTTGCAGTGATCGTATACCACTCACCCGATCCCGTGTGCGGCGACAGTGTGGCTGAGTGGAGAACAGGTGCGTCGTAGGCAGCGTTGTCCAGCGCGCCGCCATAGTCCACGTGCTGCATCAAGGGGTTCCCCAGCTTGGCATAGGGCGTGCCGGTCACATTCACCTGGTAGAAGCGCAGCTCGATGCTCTTGACATCGGCCGTTGTCGGGATGCCGGTCAGGTCAAAGCTAAAGAAGCCGCGGATCACGAGCTCCTCAGACGGGCTGCCAAAGAAGGCTCCATTGCCCACCCGGATGTCGACAGTGTTGTTGCCGCCGCCGTTGTTGGCGCGAAAGCCGTCCAACGCCGCCTGGCCGTACAGGGTTACAGTGATATCCACAGCAGGCAGGACCGCCGTATTCACCTGCAGCTCGTTGTTGGTCTCGTCGCTCTCAGCCACGGCGCTCCCAATGTCGACGCGCGCCCTGGTGGGCAGGTTGCCATACCAGCTTGAGGGATGCCAGGTCAGGGTCACCACCTGGGTCTGACCCGCATCCAGGCCCGGCAGGCTGCCGGTAAATGGCGTGGCGGATCCGGGCTGCCACTCCCAGTCAAAGGCGCCTGCGGGTGCATTGCCGATGTTCTTGATGGTGATCCTCACCTCGTTGTCCTGGTTTTGGACGGGAGGATCGGGTACAAACACGATCGACTCGACGGTCAGGTCAGGCTGGCCGGGCTGTACCGTGATGGTGACCGAAGCAGTGGCCGTGCCGCCCGGCCCGGTGGCCGTCATCAGGTAGGTCGTCGTTGTCGCCGGACAGACGCTCACGCTGCCTGGTGTTGCCACACCGCCGATCCCCTGATCGATCTGTACGGCTGTGGCTCCAGTGACCGCGCCCCATTCGAGGGTCGAGCACTGGCCGCTGATGATGGTGCCAGGATCTGCCTGGAAAAAGGCGATCTGAGGTGGCGGCAGTGTCGGGGTGGGAGTGGCGGTCGCCGTGTCGGTAGCCGTCGCCGTAGTGGTAGGCGTCGGCGTGTCCGTGAAAGGCGTGCTCGTAGGCGTGGGCGAACCCGTCGGCGTCGGCGTGTCTGTTGCGGTTGGCACTGCACCCTCGACGACATAGACGGTGATGGTGACCTCCTCGCTTGTGGCGCCACTGGCCGTATAGGCGACCGCCGAGACTGTGTGCGCGCCGGCTTCGGTGAACGTCCATGGCTTGGTGATGGAGAGTGAGGCGCTCCCCTTCTCGGGCATCGGACTGACCGACATGTCTTCCAAGACGTTGTCAACATAGATCTCGAGCATTGTGATGTCCTGCGCGCCGGTTGCGGTAGCCTGAAGGTTGATCTCCTCGTTGATGGGAATCTCTGCCCCCTTCATCGGCGACTGGATGGTCACCACAGGCTCGGTTGCCCGACCTCTGGATATTAGCAGGATGGCGGCGATGGCCAGGCCGACGATCACGATGCCGGCGAGGAGAATCGCCAGGATGAACATCAGGGGGGAGCGTTTGGCCGGACCAGCGGCAACCGGGTAGGCGGCGAGCGTTTCATACGGCCCCGCCGCCACAGGGGGCAGTTGCACGTCAAAGACGGTATTGCCCATGCGGATCTCATGGCCGTCGCGCAAGGGCTGTGGGGCTGCGATCCGTCTCTCGTTGACAAACGTCCCGTTGGCGCTGCCCATGTCCTGGATGACAAAGCCTCCGGCCTGCCAAAAGATGGTGGCGTGATGGCGAGAGGCCTGCCGATCGGCCAGGACTATTGTGTTGTCATCTTGCCGGCCGATGGTAACCGGCTCCTGGCCCAACTGGAATACCTGGCCGGTATGCCGGATTATCAATGCGGGGCCCGAAGGTCTTGCGCTCATGTTTTCCTCCCTATGCAACTGCGAACTTGTCCCTACAGAACATGCCGATCATGGGTGTGGGAGTATCAAGTAGTGGCTGCTCAAGTATACCACCAGTTCCCGGAAAGGGCAATCCCGCGCCCGCCGTGACGTAATGGTTGCCGGGCTCTATGCTGGAGCATCTGCGTCTCTGACATACTTGTCAAACCAGTCCACGATCCGGTCGAGGCGGTCTATGCGGTGTTTGGGTTCCCCGCTCCGCGACAGCTCGTGTCCGTCCCGGGGATAACGGACCATCTCCACGTCCCGCCCAAGGCGACGCAGTGCCACAAACAAGCCCTCAGCGGCAGGAATCGGGGCGCGAAAATCGTTCTCAGAATGGATCAGCAACAGTGGCGTGCGTATATTCTTCACATGGGCCAGAGGCGAATACTCCCACAGAAGCTGGGGGTTCTCCCAGGGCGCAGCTGCGTACTCCCACTCTACAAGACGAGGAACGTCGGAGGTGCTGTAAAAGCTGGTGAGATCGTACACGCCCCGCTGAGCCACGGCAGCCCTGAACCGATCATCGTGGCCGATGACCCAGGCGGTCATATAGCCTCCATAGGAACCGCCGGTCACCACGAGTCGCTCCGGGTCAACATAACCCTGGGAAATGACCTGCTCGATGCCTGCCTGCAGGTCTGGCAGGTCGGCTTCTCCCCAGCGTCCCAGCGCAGCTGCGCGGAAGGCCTGGCCGTACCCGTCAGAGCCGCGCGGGTTGCAGGCAAAGACCACATATCCCTGGGCCGCTTGCACCTGCCACTCGTGCCACATGGTCCGCTCGTGGCGGCTCCACATGACGTGCGGTCCGCCGTGGATCGATAGGATCAAAGGATACTTCTCTGCAGGATCAAAGCCCGGTGGTTTGATGATCCACCCCTGGATGGGGGTCCCGTCGGCGCTCTCGAACCAGAGATCGCTGACCTCCCCCAGCGTCTTGGCTGCGAGCCAGTCGCCGTTGACCTCGGTGAGCCTGCGCTCATGCGAACCATCCAGCGCGGCCACGTAGAGGTCCGAAGGCGCCCGGTCTGTGGAGATCACGAACCCTACCTGTTGGCCATCTGGTGACAAGTCGTATTCCTCCATCTCGCGTTCGGCGGACAGAAGGGTATCGACTTTGCCCCCTTCCAACGACACGCACCGCAGATCGACGCGACCTCGTTCGAGCGCGAGGAAGCATACGCACCTGCTGTCAGGCATCCAGGCCAGATCTGCGGCATGGCAGTCCAGTTCGGCGGTGAGCACCCGTGGCTCCCCTCCCGCCGCAGGGAGCAACTTGACTTCCAGGTTCGCAGTGCTGAGGTTGGCGACAGGCTGGCTGTTGTAGGCGATCCAACGCCCATCCGGCGAGGGGCGCGGGCCCGAGTCCACCGTGTCGGTTCCGGTGAGGAGCACCGGTTCGTTCCCTTCTAGCGGCACGCGGACCAGATCGGGGTAGTAGAACAGATCATCCTCGCCTGGCAGGCGGCTCACTACGGCCAGCAGGGCGTTGCCGTCGGGCATCCACTGGGGATCGCTGTAGTTCCGCCCGTCATGGGTCAAGCGGCGGGGCTTGTCGCTGGCGCGGCCGGTTTCGAGGTCCACCTCCACGAGATACAGCTGTGCCGTCCGGTCGTCGAAAAAGCTGGTCTCGGCGCGATAGGCAAAGCGGCGGATGACCCGGGGATCGGCTCTTTCCTTTTCTTTCTTTTCCTTCTCCGCGGCGCGGCGCTCCAATTCCTCGGGATCGAGCTGTGGCTCGAGCGCGGCGTTATCCTCTGCTGCCATCTCCTCAGCATTGACCCGGGAGGTGAAGGCCAGGTACCTGCCATCGGGAGACCAGGCGGGTTCCCCAGCCCCATTCTCCATCTTGGTGAGCTGGCGCGCTTCGCCGCCGTCGGTAGGAATCAGATAGATCTGGGGCTTGGCCTTTTCGCCGCCGCGCGTGGACACAAAGGCCAGCCAGCGCCCATCGGGCGACCAGCGCGGGGCGCTGTCGTGCTTTGTGCCGCTGGTGAACTGCCGCAGATCCCCGCCATCAACCGGCGCCAGCCAGATGGCGCTCTTGTACCCGTTGCTCTCCTGGTCTGGTTGGGCGCGGACATACGCCAGCCTTTGCCCATCCGGGCTGAAACGCGGGTCCGATAGGGTTGCGATCTTGAAGAGATCCCTGGATGTCAGTACTGCATTGGTCATGCTCCCCCCTCCAGCCAAGGCTGTCCTGCGTGGTCCGGAGCGCGTGTGGCGTTCTGATGGTCCGCCGCTCGCCCTGACGCTCATGTCCTGTTGCATCGAACGGATGCCTGTGCTGCATTATACCTCAAAGTGGCAGCGCTCGCAAGAGGTCGAAGCAGTGATTGTACGGCTGCTGCAAAGTCGCAACTCCGCACAAGCTCCCGCCGGACAGCAGTCCGGCGGAGGCCAGAAACTCGTGCGAACTGGCAGAACGCTCGCGTTCTCGGCCTGCCGTGGATTGCAATCCGCGGCGAGCGCGAGGTGCTAGTGCGCCTCTACTCGGCTGTCAATGGAGAATGCAATAGATGTGGCAGTGATTGTGCAGGGAACAGGCTAGTCCGGGACTGCGGCTAGTGTAGTCCCTACGGCCCGTTTTTCGTGACCCCGGTCCTATGGACAAGGTCAACGTTTTCTGCTATAATCTTATCATCCTTACTGTGCGCAAGCGTGTTGCACCTGAAACAAGGTGGAAGGATAGAGCAATGGACAAGGGCTCCCCCCCTAAGGTGCTTTTATATATCGAGGACGATCCGGCGAACCGGGTCTTGGTCAAGCGGATCATGGAGGCCCAGGGCTACCGGGTGCTGGAGGCTGAAACTGGGGCTGAGGGCCTGGAGATTGCTCAGGCGGAGCTGCCTGGCGTGATCCTGGTCGACATCAACATGCCGGGCATGGATGGCTTTGAGGTGGTGGCGCAGTTGAAGGAACTGCCCAGGACCGCATCGGTGCCTGTCATTGCCGTCACCGCCATGGTCATGAAAGGAGACCGGGAGAGGACGTTGGAAGCCGGATGCGCAGACTATATCGAGAAGCCCATCGACGTGGATCGCCTGCCAGAGCAGGTGGCCGCGGTCTTGCGCTAGCTGTGCTGTGCAGGCTGGCCGTGCGTTGCGGGATGACCCGACGAATGGGGGATGAGCTACGCCATGGCACTTGATCTGAGGGACCTCTGCGTTCTTATCGTCGAGGACAATGTGCGCAACTATGCGTTGCTTGCCCGGCTGCTGTCGTTTATGGGAGTGAAGCAGACCGAGTGGAGGCGCTCGGGTTGGCACATACCGGAATTCGCGCGCGATACCATGCCTCAGATAGACCTGATCCTGCTGGACATTCACCTACCCGACGAGGATGGATACGAAGTGCTGTCCCGGCTTCGAGAGGACGAGCAATTCCGAGAAACACGGATTGTTGCCATCACTGCTGACATCACCAGTGCGAATCTGGCCCGTGCCGAGTCCGCCGGTTTCGACGGTTTTCTAGCCAAGCCCATTGACGTCGATCGCTTCGCTGACCAGATCCGCCGCATTCTGGAGGGCGAGGCTATATGGGATTTGGGTAGATGAGCGATGGCCCAGCGCGAACTAGACTCGGTTCTTGAGAGTTCTTCCTCCGAGCTTGCACCGCGTCCCAGGCCTGCGCTTGGCATGCGCGGGGGCCTGGGCAAGACACTGCTCATCGCGTTTCTACTACTTGCGATTGTTCCCCTGAGTCTTTTGGCCCTCGTGACCTACCACGAGATCCAGCGCGATACGCGCCAGAAGTTGGTCGCTTCGCTAGAGACGACGGTGGCCCTGAAGGATGCTCACCTGATCGACTGGGTTTGGGGGTACGAACGCGAGCTGGGACTGCTTGCCGAGGCGCTGGACCGGTACGCCGATCCGGCAGCAGAGCTGGCGGCAGTGCAGGCCCTGGATCCGACTCTGGTGGGGCTGGTATTGGTGAACCGAAGCACGGGGCAGGTCCTTGCCAGCACAGACAGCGCCTGGAATGCGCCAGGGCTGGTAGAGCCATTGCTCACCGACGAGAAAGGCCTGGTCATAGCCTCTCCGTCCCCAGGCAAAGTCCAGCCGCTCCTGGGCATTAGCTATCCGTGGGGAGATCGGCAGCTAATTGCCATGCCCGGATGGGATGCACTCCAGCGGATCATCGCAGCCCCTGAGGCTTCCTGGGAGGGCAGCACCACGCAGCTTGTGATGAGTGAAGGATGGATCCTTTCCGAGGCGGGGCTGACCCCTGTGCCGGCTGATGAGCCTGGGGAGCTGTCTCAGGGACTGGCTGAGCTCTGGCGGCACAGGGATGGTTCCGGCGCATACGACAACGTGGTGGGCGAGCCCGTCTTTGGCGCCTATCGCTGGAACCCGGCTTTGCAGGTCGGCATCCTGGCCGAGCAATCTCAGCGCCAGGCGATGGAGATGGGCAATACTTTGACGGCACTGGTTGTGGGTGCGACGCTGGTCGTGGCTCTGGTCACGGCAGCGATTGCTGCCCTTGTTACCAGGAGGGTTACGCAGCCCCTTGTGCAGCTCACCGAGACGGCTGCGTGGATGGCTCGGGGCCAGCTCAATCAGCGGGTGGCGGTCTCGCGCAACGACGAGATAGGGGTGCTGGCGCGGGCTTTTAACCGGATGGCAGCCGAGCTACGCATTCTGTATGAAGACCTGGAGAGCAAGGTCGTCGAGAGAACCAGGCAGTTGGAGGAGGCCAACCAGCAGACGAGCTACCACCTGATACAGCTGGCAACCAGCGCCGAGGTAGCTCGAGTGGCCACTTCAATCCGGGAACTCGATTCACTGCTTACCACGGTGGTCCGGCTCATCGGCCGTGCCTTCGAGCTGGAGCACACATCCCTCTACCTCTCGAGCAAGAGTGGGGAGCTAGCCAGGGCTGCAGCCTTTCCCCGGGATGACGGCGAGAACGGGGGGGGCTCTGGCGGTACCCTGGAGGCGGGCGGATCCTCGTTGGTGGGCCAGGTGGCAGCGGATGGGCGGCGGCGTGTTGCCCATGCCAGAGATTTCCCTGCTCAGGGTGTGGATGGCAGTCTGGAGGTAGTCTGGAGGCCATCCGCGGTCTGTGCCCTGGCGGTCCCGCTACGGGTTCGAGACCGCATGTTGGGGGTGCTCAAGCTGCAGAGCAATCGCCCCGAGGACTTTGGCGAGGGTGAGCAGGTCGTCTACCAGTCGCTGGCTGACCAGATAAGCATCGCGATCGAGAATGCGCGCGCCTATGCCATGGAGAGGGAGACGGTTGAGAGACTGCGTGAGTTGGATCGACTCCAGTCCCAGTTCCTGACCAACATGTCGCACGCGCTGCGCACACCGCTCAACTCGATTATTGGGTTCTCTCGCGTTCTGCTCAAAGAGCTGGACGGTCCCCTGAACGAGACTCAGGCCGCCGATCTGACCGCGATCCACGAAAGTGGCCGGCAGTTGCTGGGGCTGATCAACGACATGCTAGAGCTCTCGCGTCTCGAACTGGGTGTAGCACCTTTTTCTCCCAGCGATGTAGATCTGCACGAGATCATCGAGGGCGTCATGGCCACCACGCGGGCCCTGGCTCGGGGCAAAGAGGTCCATATATCCGAAGACGTGCCCGCGGATCTGCCCCTTTTGTACACTGACGGGCAGCGAGTGCGCCAGGTCATCTTGGCCCTGCTCTCCAATGCGGTCAAGTACACCGATGCGGGCAGCATTCACCTGCACGCCTGCGACGATGATGGACATGTCACGATCAGCGTGCGGGACACGGGATTGGCGCTCTCAGGCGATGAGCTGGAACGCATCCTGTCGGAGCCGGTGGCGCCTTCGGCGGCCTTGGGGGCCGCTGGCTCGAACGGTGGTGAAGGTGTGCCCAGCTTTGGCTTGGTGATCAGCAAGCGAGTTGTGGAAAGACTGGGCGGGCAGATCTGGGTGGAGAACCTGCAGGGGACCGGAGCCATGTTCACGTTTACGCTGCCTGTCAGGCTCGCCCAGGCAGAAGATAGGGATAGAGGAAACCGCGATGAGCAAGAGTATTAGACAGCTCCTTGCAGCGCCTGCGTTTGAGGGCGACGACGACAAGACTCGCGTGGCCAGACTGCTCAATGTGCTTTTGCTGGCCAGTCTGGCGACTTCTCTCGTGACGGGACTCGTCGCGCCACTTCCCTTTGCGCAACCATGGGTCGCGGCGGGCGTTGCCGGTCTTGTCTTGGCGCTGAGCCTGGTCTCGCTCTACTTGATGAGGAATGGCAGGGTCCGTGCAGCCAGTGTGCTCTACCTGGCCGGCATGTGGGTACTCTTCAGCGTTCTTATGGTTCTGTCGGGTGGCGTGGTCAGCCCGTTTGCGATGGGATACGTGACGTTCACAGTCGTGGCCGGCTTGCTGATCAGCGGTTGGGCTGCGCTCGTCGTTGCCGAACTCAGCGTGCTGATAGGTCTTGCCATGTTCTACGTCACGACGAGGACGGATCTGCTCCCCATGCCAGTGCTGACTATGGGACCTGGCCCCTCTTGGATTACGCTGACAGCGAATCTCATCATAACCATGGCAATGCTGTATTTGGCCACTCGTTCACTGTCCGAGGCGCTACGGAGTGCCCGCAGCTCGGCTGCCGAACTGGAAAAGCAGCGTGAGCTGCTAGAGGTGGCGGTGGCAGAGCGTACGCGGGACCTCGAGCACCGGGCGCTTCAGTTGGCAATGGCTGCCGAGGTAGGGCGTGCGGCGGCATCGATCCTGGACCTCGAGAGCCTCAGCCGCGAAGTGGTGGGCCTGGTGCGAGATCGCTTTGACCTGTACTATGCGGGCCTCTTTCTGCTGGACGACGCCGGAACCAGTGCAGTCCTGGAGGCTGGCTCGGGCGAGGCGGGCCGCGTCATGAAGCAGCGAGGGCATAGTCTTGCGGTTGGCGGCCTGTCCATGGTCGGCGCGGCCTGTGCGCGTCACGAGGCCCGCATTGCGCTTGACGTGGGCGAAGAACCCGTTCGTTTTGACAACCCTTTGCTCCCGCTGACGCGATCCGAGATGGCACTGCCCCTGTTGGTGGGCGACCGGGTGCTGGGTGCCTTGGACGTGCAATCCACGGAGCAGGCAGCGTTCTCCGAGGAGGATGTCGCGGTCTTGCAGCTGGTAGCCGACCAGGTGGCGGTGGCGGTGGACAACGCCCGCAGGTTCTCGGAGGAGGGTGAGGTGCTGGAAGCGACGAGCCCACTCTTCCGGGCCAGCCGGCGCCTGGCCTCCGCTGTGACGACAGATGATATCGTGCAAGCCATCTTTGATTCGGTAGCCGAGACGGAAGCCGATAGGTGTGCGCTTGCTCGCCTGGGGCTCTCGCTCGATGGGGCGGTTGAGAGCATCACGCTCCTGGGAAACTGGGACAGGCGGGGTGGATCCCAGGCCCCGGCTGGCATGACTCTCCCTGCAAGCGACTGGCCAATTCCTGTCGAGAGACTCGATAGCCTCTGGACCAGCGAGGACATCTCGCAGGGAGGGGATGGCCCCGGGGACGAGAGGCAGTCCGCATCCTGGCAAACGGGTCGGGGTTTTGTCAACGTGCCCCTGCGAGCTGCCGGACGGGCGATCGGCTTTCTCCACATCTATCGGGACGAGGCAGGTTTGCTTTCACCAGTGTCGATCCGGTTGTACGAGACGCTCGCAGACCAGGCCGCCATCGCACTGGAGAGTGCCCGGTTGCTCGAAGAAGCGCAGCACCGCGCTACTCGCGAGGAGACGCTGAGTAGGGTGTCTGCCCGCATGCGCGAGACGCTGGACACGGACACGGTGCTGAGGACGGCTGTAGAGGAGATAGCCGGTGCGTTGGGGCTGGCGGCACTTGACCTGCGGCTGGCAAGTGAGATGGAGCGGGGAGATGGGGCCCGTCCGGACGAGCAGGAGCGATGATCCATGCCGGCCGCGAGGGCGGTGTCTGACCATGCCCAGCAAAGGGAATTTGAAAGATGAGTGAAACCAACGAGTCGATGACTGAGGGAGTCTTGCCATCTCCTGCCGTCACGGATAGGGCGATGCGCCAAACGGACCTCCGGGTGTTCCAGGGACAGCTACTTGGCGGCGTGTTGCGCGCGGCTGCGATAGTCGGCCTGCTGGCGGCCATTGCCGGCACCTACGATGCGTATGTGTACCAGCGATTCTGGATCATCCCGCTGTTCTGGGCGGTCTATGGGCTGGTGGTGGTCTTGCTGCTCTGGCGACGGGCCCCCTACACCTTGCGAGCCGGGACGGTGGTGATGCTGGTTTACCTCCTGGGTTGCACGCAGTTGCTCGAGGATGGGACCGGAGGCAGCGCTCAGGCGTTTCTCGTGAGTGTTCCCTTTCTTGCTGGAGTCTTCCTGGGGCGTAGGGCCAGCATCGCTGCGCTGCTGGCGGTCACGGCGACAATGGCTGGCTTTGGTGTGGCATACTCGATGGGCTATTTGGCCATCCCCGAGAACCCGACCACGGCGCAGCCGGCGAGGTGGATCGCCGGGACATTGGTCCTCTTTTTGATGGACGTGTTGATAGTCGTCTCGCTCGACTACTTGGTTTCCCGGCTGACCAGCGCGCTAGGCCAGAGCCGCGACCTGGTAGGGGAGCTTGAGGAGCAGCGGGGCCGGCTGGAGGAGCAGGTGGCAGAGAGGACGGCTGACCTGGCGCGGCGCAGCGCGCAACTTGAGGCTGCAGCCCAGGTGGCTCGAGACGCAGCGCGCATCCGCGATGTCGACCGTCTACTGGCAGAAACAGCAGATTTCATCTCGGCCCGGTTCGACGTCTATCACACCGGGATCTTTATGTTGGACAGGGCGGGTGAGTTTGCCGTGCTGCGCGCTGCCTCGTCCGAAGGCGGGCAGCGCATGTTGACCAAAGGGCACAGGTTACAGGTCGGAAAAGAGGGCATCGTGGGCCATGTCGCAGCTGCGAAGCAAGGGCGCGTCGCACTGGATGTGGGTGAGGATGCCGTATTCTTTGACAACCCGGACCTGCCCAACACACGCTCCGAGGTCGCGCTTCCGCTGTTGGTCGGGGATC
>JBFFCR010000099.1:0-10874 GCA_041559855.1 Anaerolineae bacterium
CCGCAAGCGCCTGCGTACCGGGACCGGCCCGGTGTCATGCCTTGCTTCCCCCGAAGCGTGACACCGGGCTTCTGCTTTGGGGCATGCACACGCTGCAGCCTCGACGACAGCTGTGGCAGATGACTCACCCCATAACACCATTGTCGAAACAATCTGCGGATCCAGAGGCTCATCGAGGCGACGGCAGGCGGCAACCCGTTGCCCTACAGCTGGGTCGCGAGCTGCTGCCGGCGAAAAGTGCGCCCTCCATACCACAGGATGAGCAGATCCACAACCCAGAATCCGAGTCCCAGTAGGAGCACCAACCAGGTGTTAAAGTACATGACACCGGTTGCCTGGCCAATGACCAACAAGAGGATTGGCAGCACAACGACTGCCCCCAACTGATACGCCTCCTGAAAGCCGCGGGAGCGCACCGAGACCAGCACGGTGACTCCCAAACCAAGGCCGGCCACAGCCGGCGCAACCCACACAGCCAAAATGACCCACATCAGATTGGGAAAAAAGATCCTGCCCATCGTCGGCCAGGCCGCTAGATTCGCCACCACGGAGTAGAGGACAAAACCGAACCAGGCGACGCCCAGCGCTGGCAGCCAGGCGGAGAGGAGTTTGGCCAGGAAGAGCTCCCGGTCGGTTGTGGGCGTGTAGAGCAGCGCCTCCAGCGTCTTGCGCTCCTTCTCTCCAGCGAAACTGTCAGCGGCAATGACGCTGGCAACCATGAGCGGCAGAATCAAGAACATCGGAGCCAACAGATAGACGAGGACCAGGACCACCATTGTCTGAGCTTCGCTGAGCCCGGCCAGTTCGGCCTGCAGGCCACCGGGCATGCTCCCAATAAAGTTGTCCAGGCCAGCGAAAGGGCTGCCAGGCATACTTTGCAGGGCTGGGGCAAAGGCAGCAAGGGCCGGCAAGGCCACCAGAATGACTACGGGCACCACGATCATGGGGACAGACACCCCCTTGTTCTGGAGCACCACCTTCAGGTCTTTGCGAATGATGGCACGAACAGCTCGCCAGTTCACAACACCACCTCCTCACC
Source organism: Anaerolineae bacterium (assembly GCA_041559855.1). Lineage (GTDB taxonomy): Bacteria > Chloroflexota > Anaerolineae > JAAYZQ01 > JAAYZQ01 > JBFFCR01. Next base: position 1,040 of record JBFFCR010000099.1, read on the forward strand.
GTGCAGAGCAAAGTACACGTCCTCCAAAGATGGCTCGTGGGGCGTGATACCATAGATGCGGATACCCGCTCCCACCAGCTCTGCCACCAAGTCAGGAATCGTCTCACGGTCAGCGCCAGTGACCAGGATCGTACCATGCTCGGGGGATGGATCGATGGCCTCAACCCTGGCTTCGAGTACCACCAGCGCAGCCGGCACCTGCCCTGGCGCTACATCGATCTCCAGCCGTTGGCTGCGCCCCAGTCTGCGAGCCAACTCGGCCGGCGTCCCCAGCGCAACAAGGCGCCCATGCTCGAGTACCGCCACTCGCCCGCATAGCTTCTGTGCTTCAGCCAGATTGTGCGTGCAGAGCAGTACGGTGCGGTGCTGTTCGTGGCTCAACCGGCTGATCAACTCGTGCACACGTCGTGCACCTACTGGATCCAGTCCAGAAGTAGGCTCGTCGAGGAATAGGATATCAGGCTCGTGCAGCAGAGCGCGTGCCAGCGCCAGACGCTGCTTCATGCCCTTGCTATAGTCGCCTGCCTTCTCATCAGCACGATGAGCCAGCTCAAAGCCCTCCAAAAGGGACTCGATGCGCCCCGCCACCTCAGAGCGGGGCACGCCATACAGCTCGGCATAGATCTCTAGATTCTCACGCCCGGTGAGCCGTTCATCGAGCGAAGGGGTCTCGGTCAGCACGCCGGTGCGACGGCGGAGCACGGGCCCGTCACGCAGTGGCTCCAGATCCAGCACGCGGACCGTACCGCCGCCGGGCGCGAGGAGGCCATTTAGTAAGCGCACCGTGGTCGTCTTGCCCGCGCCGTTGTGCCCAAGAAATCCAAACACCTCGCCAGGATTGATCTCCAGCGTTAGTCCGTCAACAGCTACGACGTCGCCGAAGCGGCGGGTGAGGCCGCTGACGGCGATGACAGGATCTGGTTTCATGCTCGCTCCTCCTCACAGCCAGCAGCCCGGCCCAGGGCGCCAAGGCAGCCAGATGATTCCAGCGCCAATTATATCACATCGATCAAGGATGCCAAGCTTGCGTCTTTGCGATGCGCGGAATTCCCACACGAGAAACGCTGAGGCCTTCCGTGCAAACAACTGGCCCGGATCAGCCGATCCGGGCCAGACGTCTCGTCCGGGATCTGGATTTGGGACTAACTGGTCCTTCGCCAGCCTGTTGCCAGACGGCGCCAGTTGAACGACTCTTGTGAGAGCAGGTTGCCCGCACGGAAGAAGCGACCAGCCAGGGTGATGAAGAGGTAGGTAGTCAGCGCCAGGCCCGCCAAACTGGCGAGGATCTGCCAGAGCGGCACCTGAGCCAAAGCCAGGCGCGTCACCATCGCGCTGGGAGCGCTGAACGGGAAGAGACTCAATACCACGGGCAGCGTCGAATTCGGATCACCCACGAACTCCATTCCGAACATGAGTGTAGGCATCAAAGGAATGACCAACAACCACGTCACCTGCCCTCCCTCGCGGGCATTGGGGGCAATGGCCCCCGCCGCTGCCATCACCGAAGCATAGAGCAGGTAGCCCAGAATCAGGAAGGCGAGTGCCCACACTAGAAAGCCGGGCGGGAAGGAGAACCGGCCCAGATTGAGCAGATCGGTCCCCTTGTTCAGGAGGATGATGCCGCCACCTACCCACACGATCACCTGCAGCCACATGACCGCACTCATGGCCAGCATCTTGCCGATCATCAACTCGCGCGGATCGAGGCTAAGCAGCAGCACCTCTGCCGTACGGTTCTCTTTTTCGGCGACGACGCTGCGCAACAGGTAGCTGCTGCCCATGAGCAGCAAAAAGTAGTAGAGGTAGGGCAAGACAGTACCGACGATACGCGCTAGGCCCTCATTGCCAGTCCCTGCCTCGTCCGATGGCCGAAGGACATGGTAGTCGACCAACGCGCCCGGGACCGGGTTCTGCAAGGCGGCCAGCAGTTGCTCGTCACCGACCAGGTTGTAGTTGATGATGTAGGGCAGTACCCATCCACTATCGCTGCCGAGAGAAGCAACGCCCATATTCTCCCCGGTGCTCATGATCTGAAAGTCCCTATCATAGATCTCGATCTGGCCGGACCGCACATAGTCGGCGGGGAGGAGGACGTACTGCTCGACCTGCCCATCTTCCAGAGCTGTACGAGCGGCATCCTCGTCTGGGAAGCGTACGAAAATGCCGTCGGGCAAATTCGGGGGCATCTTGGCGATCAGGTTGGCCTCGTCCACCAGGCCGATGGCACCCAAAGCAGCCAGACCGGAGGACTCTTCCTCGCCGGTGTCAGAATCGGCGCCGCTGACAGCGTCGCTCTCAATGACGTTATACACATTCAGGGCGAGGAGTATGAGAGGCACGAGAAAGGTAAAGATCCAGAAGGAGCGCTGTCTCAACGTCGCCCCGATGTCGTGCTTTATGACTATCCAGATGTTTCGCATCACAGTTTCTCCTCAGAGATGGCGCCCGCATGGGGCCATCTCCCACGGCAATGTCCCTAGTAGCCGCTTCCCCTGACAGCCGCCAGTACCGACTTGAAGGTGAGAGGCTGCCCATAGTGCAGCATCCCCGCCCGGAAGACACGGGCCGCCGCCCAGACCATCAAGATCGCCGTAGGCAGCAAAAGCGCCCAGCCCACACCAACTTGCCACAGGGGGACGGTGCCCAGGCCCCAGCGCAGCGAGATGGTCATGAACGATGTCACAGGAAAGACGGTAAAAAAGACCATCAACGGGCCGCCCGGGTCCTTGAAGAGAAACACCAGGAGGAACAGGGGCGACAGAAAGACGAAATTGAGCAGGCCGGCAAGCTGCTGTCCCTGCTGTAGCTCAGTCACGGCCGAGCCGATGGCGATCATCACGGCCGCGATCAGGGCATAGGTAGGCAGGAAGAAGAGGGCCATGATGCCCAGATAGAGCCACGGCACCTCTACCTGTTGCAGCTCGGGTACGTATTGCGCAGCCACGATCATGCCGATCACGGCAGCCACGAGATAGATAGCAAGCTGGGTCAACGAAGCCGCCAGCAGTCCCACCGCTTTTCCGCCGATGAGTTGCCCCGGCGTCACCGAAGTGACCATGACCTCCATGGTGCGGTCTTCCTTTTCGCCCGCCACAACGCCGAGCATATACCCGGCAGAAGACATGGTGGCAAAGACAAAGAAAAAGGTCACGACAAAGGGTAGAATGACGTTGACGATGCTTTTCTCGCTAAACTCGCGGTTGCTAGCCAGGTCGTGGACCGTGATTTCGGGGTCCTTGAGCAGGCGCTCTTGCAAATCCTCAGGCATCGTGGACAGTAGGTTGACTCGCACAAAGTCATCCAAGTCCCTCCAGGCATCCCCGCCCGGCGGATCCTCCAGGTAGTACAGCTCAGTGTGCAGCGTCTGAGGGTACCCGGCAGGTATGACAAAGAGAGCCTGGATCTGTTCCGCCTCGAGAGCAGCAAGGCCCAACTCCTCGTCGGGAAAGGCCTGGATCTGGACGCGGTCACCGGCATCGGGCAGGGTGGCCTGCAGTGCGGGATCCAGGGTACCCGAATAATCCACGTACCCGATCGGGCGGCTATCGGCGCCCATGCTTTCGACCAGGATACCCAGGCCGATCAGGGCAGCCATGCCCAACGGAATCGCGATCGTCATGATCACAAAGCCGCGCCGGACGACAGTCTTTCGATACTCGTGCTTGGCGACCAACCAGAAGCTACGCATCGCTCGCCTCCAGTACTTCAGCCCCCTCAAGCGACTCCTGACCACTGACGACCTGGACAAAGATGTCATCGAGCGAGGGTTCTGCCAGCTCGAATCGCTCGACTCTGACGCCGCGACGGCCCGCCAGTGCTTGGAAAACAGCCTGCGGATCGGAGCCAACTGCCAGGGCCAGATGCCTCGTGCCGTTCTGCTGCCTGGCCTCCAGCACGCCGGGGAGCTCCCCAAAGTCACCCTGCCCCTCGATCACAACCGCATTGCCGGCAAAGTTGCGCTTCACGTCGTGTACAGGACCGTACAGCACAGTGCGCCCGTCGTCGATGAGGACAATGCGATCGCATAGCGCCTCCACCTGGTACATCTGGTGTGTCGACATCAGGATCGACTTTCCGGCCTTGCGCTCTTCCTCAAGGATCTGCTTGATGAGGCGGGTGCTCACCGGGTCGAGACCGGAGAACGGCTCGTCGATGATGATCAGGTCTGGCTCGTGCACCAGGGTGGCAATGATCTGGGCCTTTTGCTGCATGCCCCGGCTCAACTCCTGCACCTTCTTGTCACGGTGCTCGGCCAGATCGAATCGTTCGAGCCACCCCTGCAGGCGGCTACGGGCTACCTTCTCGTCCATACCCTTCAGCGAGGCCAGATAAACAAGGGTAGGCTCCAGCTTCAGGTCCTTGTACAGACCTCGATCCTCGGGCATGTAACCGATGCGGCGCTTTTTGGCCATGTCCAGCGCCCCGCCAAAGATGCTGACGGTTCCTGCGTCGGGCCGGAATATGTCCAGCATCATGCGGATGGTCGTCGTCTTGCCGGCGCCATTGGGACCCAGCAGGCCAAAGATCTCGCCGGGCTCGACGGCAAAGGAAACGTCGACCACTGCCTTGGTATCGCCGAATTGCTTTGCCAGGTTGGACACCACTACCGTACTCATGCTCATTCTCCTCGCTCTTCTGACAGCCCTATAGCATTGACAGCTACTCGGGCTCCCGCTTACTGACGTTGCTCGAGCAAAACGCGGATGGCCCGAACTTGGGCCAGGATCTCTCCCAGATCTCCCGGAAGGGAAGCAGCCGGCTCTTCCTCCACATCAGCCTGTGTTGGCGCCATGCCACCCCGGAACCGCCGCAGTTCCCCGGCTACCGACTCGTATACCTCCTGGACATTGGACAGCCCGACCAGCTGCTCCTCGGCCCCCTTCTGGCCGCTCATACCCGCGGTCTGGACGTTCAGCGTGCCGATGCCGAGCAGGCGGTCGACGACGTCGCGCTTGACCTGCATGTTGGTCACCGTACGATAGGGTACGTGCTTGACCGACTTGGTCCAGATGCCGACATTGACCACCACCTCATCGTCCTGAATCTCGTAGCGCAGACTGCGGTAGTAGGGTTCGGACAGGATCACGGCGACCAGCCACCACAGCACATTGAGACCAAAGTTGGTCGAGATCAGCACCAGCACGCCGCGCAACCTCAACTCCCCGGTTACACCCAAGAGCACGCCCAGCAGAATGCCTCCGGCAACGATCGCCAGCGCTATGAGAGTAGCGACCAGGCGCATCCTGAACAGGTACTTGGAATCGGGCTTGACAGTTTGAGTCTTCATCTTTCTCCTCCTTCAAGGACAACAACACTGGGCCATATGGTCCAATGTTATCACATGCAGGGAAGGCATTCGCGACCAGATTCTCCCAGGAACCTGACAATGCTCCGCCCGCAGGAACGAGCAAGAGCATTGGGCCAGACCTCATCCGCAGGTCGAAAAGCATGCTGCCTCGATCCAAAAGACTTGCGGCACTCAGGCGCTTTGGAGGATGCAGCCTACTGGCAGCACGGCGCGCTCAGGCAAAGTCTCGCCAGCGCGCGGGGCTGGCCCGCCAGGGCGCTTCGCGCCGCGCCAGCAGCTTCTTCATACCACGTCAGGGCCGCAGCCACCGTAGCCCGCGCCGGACTCTCCGCACTGACCAGCTCGGCAAGGACCCCCTGTCCCTCTGCCCACTTGGCCTCATCGTAGCCGTGCAGCGACATGGCGCAAGCGATCTCCAGATCTCTGGGCCCGTAGGTTACCAGATTGTGCATCTGCCGGACGACGGCGCCTGCCATTGCGCTCCCCTCATTCCTCACGACCACTCCTACCATGACTCCTCCTCAGGTGAGGAACAACCGCGTGCGCTTGAATCGTGCTACGGCAACGGCGAACACTGCCACCGTGAGCACCAGCAGGACTGCCAGAGCGATGAACAGGATCCGCTCGCCGTCTAGGCTGTCAAGAAAGGGTTTAAGCAGGTCATTGAGCTGGGTCATAAACACCACGGCGACGAGTTGCAGCAGCATGATCGGAACCAAAAAGATGGCCATCAGGACCTGGGTTGCCTGCTGGACGGTGTCGGACCGCATGGAGATCAGGACGCCTGCACTGGCGAATAGCGTCGCCATGAGAAAGCTCAACACCACGTCGGCAATGGCAATAGCTGGCGTGTACACCAGAAGCTTGCCATCGTAATGAGCGACATTCACAGTCACCAGGCTCAGAAGGAGTACGACCATCGTCACCCCCCAAGCCAGGGCGATAGACACAGCCATCTTGCCGAAGAGAATCGCGCGGTCCGGGAGCCTGCTGGCAAGCAAGGTGTTGAGCGTGTGCCGCTCGCGCTCGCCGGCAAACGACTCAGGAATGGTCATGCCCACCAGAAGCACGGCGATGATGGCCGAGAGGAAGACGGACGGTATCTCCGCAACCCAATCGGGACCCCATTGCCAGGGGAACACGATGGCAAACACTACCGGAGCCATCGCGGTCAGCAGGAACCGGCTGCGGCTTCCCCGGAAGCGAAATAGAGATTTTCTCTCCTTCCACATTACTGTCAAGATGTCGTCCAACATTATCCTTCCTCCCCCATCAGCGTCAGGAACACCTCTTCGAGGCTGGCCTTGCCCCTTCTTACCTCTTCTACCTGCGCCCCAGCGCGCACCAGCAAGCTGACCAGCGGTGCGGTCGCCGTCTCCTGCGCCAGATCGATCGACAATTGCCCGTTGTTTGCCCGCACCGCAGCAACTTCGGGACGCGCGCGCAGTAGGGACAGGGCATCCTCGGTAAAGCCCCGCCCAAAGACCTCCACGCGGGGACCACCGGCCCGGGCGCGTAGCTCGTTGGGCTGGCCCAGTGCCACCAGCGCCCCATCGCGAATCACGGCCACCTGACTGCACAGCTTTTCGGCCTCGGTCATGTTGTGTGTGGTCAAAAAGACCGTCACCCCCTCACGGGCAGCCAGGGCAGCCATGTCGTTGCGCACCTCCACCGCGGACTGAACATCAAGCCCGGCCGTTGGCTCGTCGAGAAAGATCAATGCGGGACGGTGCAGCAGGGTCCTGGCCAGGGCCAGTTTCTGCTTCATCCCCCGGCTCCACTTGGCAACCTGATCGGTGCGCCGCTCCCACAGCCCGATGTGGTTCAGCAGTTCCTTGATCCGCGCCTGTCGCTCCGCTCGTGGCAGGCGCCAGACCCGCCCATAGAATTCGAGATTGTCCTCAGCACTCATTTGCTCGTAGACGCCTGTGTGCTCGAGCAGCGCGCCGCACCGAGCACGAACCTGGTCTGCCTGAGCCAGCGCGTCGAATCCCAACACTTCGGCACGCCCTTTGGTGGGCTCAAGCAGCCCCAACAACAGGCGCAGGGTCGTCGTCTTGCCTGCTCCATTGGGTCCCAGGAATCCGAACACGATCCCGGCTGGCACCTCCAACGAGAGGTTGTCGACAGCCCGGACGGGGCCGGAATCGGTCGCGAATTCACGCGCGAGTCGATCGATCCGAATGGCCGTTTGAGTCATGGCTCGCTCCTTGTTTGCACACTAGTCCGTCCCAGTATAGCAGAGCCAGCGCTTGGACGCATCGGCCAAGCAGGCAATCTGGATGTTGGACAGATGGCCAATCTTCGCATGTACAGGTGGACTGCTATCCCGAAGCAGGGGTGTCAGCCGAGAGACCAAGGATCTTGAGCCTATGCCCTGCCTGACGCGTGCCCTCCACCGTGGATTGGCAGTGCGAGGCGTCGCGCCTCGAGCTTTGCTTCCCGCTATGCTCATCCCTGTCCCGGCCGTTCTTGACGCGGATCACTTCGATCGCCGCCAGCAGCTTGTCCGGCGGATCCATCTTGCAGACAAACGCCTCAGCGCCGGCAGCCAGAGCCTCGCGACTGGCCTCCTGCCGCACGCTAAGCACGATCACTTCCAATTCGGGGTACACGCGTTTCAGACTTGCCAGCAATTCGGGCATCCCCTCACCCAACCGCCAATGTAGCAGCAATAGCTCAGGCTGCGTCGCGTCCAACCGAGCCTGCAGCTCCTCCACTGTGGTGGCCTCACCCACAACTTCGATTCCCGGCCGCAGCCGCAGCAGCGCCCGCAGAGCAGATCTAACCTTCGATTCGTGTTCAGCGATGAATACACGCATTTGCAACACTCCAATACCAACTGATTTCTGGCTATAGTATACAAAGAGAATTCCCCAGATGCATCAGCCATCTGGGGAATTCCATCCTTAGCCACGAAGCCAATCTTCTGCCTAGTCAGTTGGTCATTGGTCTTGTCAGCACTCTCTGACAGTAGCGAGCGCTCGCCCCCCAAGTCATTGGCCTCAATGCCACGCACCTACATGTGCATGGTGGTGAGGCCGGCCGACGGGTATCCTAGTGTACCCGAGTATCTGTTGACCGAGAAGGCGGCAGGAATTGACCTTCGATCCGGGCTCCCAGCGCCACCAACCGCAGGCCGAGCCTGCACATCATCCAGCGCAGCTCCCAGGACAAGCCCTGGTTGCGCTGCATCCTCACCAGGCGCGCGAGACGCCTGGTTTCGGCCTGGGCGCGGGCGTCTCTCACATGCATGTTCATCTCACGCTCTGCTAGCCAACCATCGTACCACATCGTGTCAACCTCCTGATTCTCTCTTCGCCCAGGAGAAAGCCCTGGCTCCTCTTTCTCCTCACCAAGGACAACAAGGACAACACAGTCTGGAATGCCAAGTTCACCATTTCTCTCATACCCCCATTATAGGTCAGGATGGCCTCCTCAGCATCGGCCATCTGGGGTATCCCCCATTGGACACAGGGATGATTATTCCCTTGGTCATATGGCCAATGGGCCGCTCGCGAGCTCAGGACGGATTAGGCTGCTTGCCTCGACCTGTGTCAGTCTCTGGGCAGGCTTTGTGGAAGACTCTGCGACCCTATGGGGGTCCGAAGCTAGGAAGCGGAACCCGAGGCGAGATGTCCTTCCTGATTACCGGGCTGCCCCGAACCTCAACCTGGCCCAGGCCGCGCACTTTGATCTCCAGCTCGTCGACGGCCCAGACACTCGCCCTTCCTATCCCTTTGAGCTCGAGGTACGTCTTGCGGCTCTCTAGATTCCGCGCCTGGTAAGAGCTCGGTCCCTGGATGGCCACACGTTGCTCCCCCACCTGTCCGCTCAGCTCGATCCGGCCTGTGCCCTGCAGGTCCGTAATCAGGTTCTGTGCCATGAGCGACCCGATGGCAATCTCGCCCGCCCCCTTGAGCTTCAGGGTCAGGCTGGTGGACTGCAATTCGGCAGCGTTGGCGTGCACAAAGCCAGCCAGATCCATGGAGCTCAGGCTCTTCACTGTGAGCAGATACCGGACCGTCGGTCTGGTGAGACTGGTGGAGAGAGCGAACCCCAGCTTGTCCAGCAAGCTCCCATCCAACCCGATGGTCAGTTGCCCCCCACGCACTGTGGTCGTGATCTGCGCCAGAATCTCCGGACGCGCCTCGATGGTGAGGGACTCGTGCTCACCCTGCGTGATCTGCACCTCATTGATCATGTTGTACACACGCAGAACCACCTGGTCAAAGTCGCGTACTTGCCTATCCTCGGCAACGCGCTGATTTGCAGCCATCTGTTTCCTCCTTTCACCTCAACATCTACCTGGTCAAGGGCGCCTACCGCAACCGCAGCACGGGGAAGCGTACCCCCATCTTTATCAGCTTGGTGAAGAAGCCGATGATCAGGGAAACAAGCACCAACCGGAGAGACGCCTCGAACATCCACCGCGACTCTGCATGCTGAGTGGCACTGCTGAGCGTGGGAACGCCCGCGCTCGCCCCGCCAGCATTGACGACAGCAACGGGAGCACCCCAGATCACA
>JBFFCR010000100.1:0-10858 GCA_041559855.1 Anaerolineae bacterium
CATCTCTGCCCTTCGAGGTGATGGCCGCAAAGAAGGCACAGTCGGTCTCGGCCATCATGTCCAATGTGCGCTGAGGGAGCGGCTCTCCCTCTGTGCGCCAAAACTCCCAGCCTATGTCGCCGTGGATGTACTCGGCGTCCAGATCGAGCCGCTCTAACACGATCTTGGCGGCATCGCTAACATCCACGCCAATGCCATCGCCCGGCAACCAGGCGATCTTGTACTTGCTCATTCGATTGTCCTCCTCGACCCATTAGATGTTGTTTATTGAGCCTACAAGTGAAACTTGAGCGCCTGGAATGGAGGCTTAAGCCGGAAAGACCGCCTAAAGGCTCGATTCCATCGTCCAAACCCCCATTTCGGCCGTGTAGTAGCCGCTTTCAGCGCTACTAATGACATCGATCCGTCACTGCGAGCCCCGCCAGGGGCGAAGCACCGCCACGAGTACTCGCGGTGGCAGTCTCCACCTGTGGCTGTGGAGATTGCTTCAGTCGCTCCGCTCCTTCGCAATGACATATTCGGATGTCATTCCGCCTTGAGTGGTGGCACACACCATGGATGAACTCGCAATCAAGTGTTTGCCGGCGCACAGTGATTCCCCCGTTCGCACGCGCCGCAAACGGAATCCTACGCCAAACCCAGCTTCTGCTTGACGTGGGGCACCAGCCCGCCTGCGTCCAGGATCTCCATCACCGAAGGAGCCAGGGGTGGGAAGGAGTACTCTCCTCCGGGCGTGGTGACGGTTCCCGATTCAAAGTCGATCGTGACCTCGTCGCCCGATTCGACCGTGTCCACGGCATCACAGGTGACAATGGGCAGACCTTCGTTGATGCAATTGCGAAAGTAGATACGGGCAAAGGATCGGGCCACGATGGCCCCCACACCGGCTTCCTTCAGCGCGATGACGGCCTGCTCCCTTGAGCTGCCGCAACCCCAGTTCTTGCCCGCGACAATGATGTCTCCCGGCTTGACGTTCTGGACAAAGCCGGGATCGAGATCTTCCAGGGCGTGCTCGGCCATTTCCTTGCGATCGGAAATGCTATAGGTATACTTGCCGGGAAAGATGACATCCGTGTTGACGTCGTCGCCATATTTCCACACGCGGCCGGTGATTCTAGATTGCAAGGGTTCCTCCTGAGAATCGATTGCGCTATCATGCCCTGAGGCAGCTACAGCAACACCTGCTCCCTCAGGGCATACCTGTCACTATGCCAGCCAGCGCCTACCACCAAGTGACCCACAGCCGGGAGAATTGCCACCGCGGCGCCACGCCCACCTGGCGTATGGTCTTGACGTCGCTTCCGTCAGGTCTCATCGCCCGGATGGCCCAGGCCGTCCCGTTCTGATCGCTCAGGAAGTAGATGTACAGGCCGTCTGGGGAGAAGACAGGCAGGGTGTCATTGCCGTTGTTGTTGGTGAGCTGCTTCCTGCCTGATCCGTCCAGGTTCACGATCCAGATTTCAGGATCGCCATCCATGTCCGCCGAGTACACGATCTTGTTGCCGCCGGGCGCCCAGGATGCCTTGCCCCCGGCATCGTTGGTGACCTGCCTGAATCCTCCGCCATCGGGCTGGACGACAAAGATACCACAACTTGTGCCTCGACAGGAGTCAAAAACGATCAGGCCCCCCTTGGGCGACCAGGCAGGACGGATGCCCTGTGGTAGCTGGACACGACCGCTGCCATCGGCATTCACAATGTAGAGGTTGACATCCATGCTCCACCAGCCTCCGACCCATTCGTGAAAGACCAGCCGCTGGCCATCGGGCGAAAACCCCCCGAATTCGGCATAGTTACTGGCCACCACGTGTGTGTTGGACTTGCTGGCCAGATCGTAAACCCAGATGCCGTTGAAAGGGCGGTAGTATGCGATCTTGCTCCCATTGGCAGAGAAGGATGGCTCGATGGCGGGACGGAGTATCTCACCCGCCTGCTGGCCATCGCCCCGCATCATCCAGACGCTGTATTTAAACTCGTCTGATTCAGCCCCGCCGTCAAAGTTGCTATAGGCCACCCGGTAGGACGCCAGTGAGGGCGGCGGCACGGGTGTCGGCTTTGGCGTGTTCGTCGCCACGGGCACCTGCGTAGCCGCGACCTTGGTGGGAGGCAAGGTCGCGGTCTCTGCCACCGTGGGTTGCAGCGTCGTCGTAGGCACCACCGGTTCGACGGATTGCTCCTCCGTCGGGGTGGGAGGCAGGGTGGGCTCCACTTCCGGCTCTACAGTGTCCGATGTGGGGGTGTACGTGGCGGTGATGATGGTCACAGCCGGCTCGGGCGTGTAGGTGGCAGTGACGACTAGAACCACATCGGTGGGGCGTTCGGTCCAGTCACAGGCCGCTAGCAGCAGAACGAGGACAAGCAGCACTGCTAACGGGGCAGCGACGGCAGTCCTCAAGGCCAAACGCGCGCGGGGGGCAAGCGGTACTCTCATCGTCAAAACTCCTTTCTGTCTCATCGAGCAGTGCACAACGACTGCACCATGCTTCGTCGAGAACACTCTCGACTGGCCCGGGCGTATGGCCGGGCGCTAGCTGGAGCCGGTTCTCATCCCTCGCGTTATTCGAAAGGACATGTTGCCATGCCGGCTCATAGGTCCCGCGGATCGGTGATCGCGCCGGCAAGAGCCGAAGCAGCCACCGAGGCAGGGCTTGCCAGGTAGATTTCGGCGTCGCGGCTGCCCATGCGCCCGCGGAAATTGCGGTTGGCGGTCGAGATGGTCCGCTCGCCAGGGGCCATACAGCCTTCATGCGCGCCCAGACAGGGGCCACAGCCGGGATTGAGCAAAGTCGCCCCTGCCGCTACGAGATCGCCGATGGCGCCAGCCTCGATGGCTTGCAGCAGGATCTCGCGCGATGCAGGCAATACCAGCAGCCGCACCCATGGCGCGATCCGCTTCCCCCGCAGGATCTCTGCAGCAGCCTGCAGGTCCTCGAGTCGCCCGTTGGTGCAAGTACCGACCACGGCCTGGTCGATCTGCAAGCCAGCCATCTCGGTCACAGGCACCACATTGTCAACACGGTGGGGTTTCGCCACCTGAGGGACCAGGTCGCCCACATTGTAGTAGAGCACCCGCTCATAACGCGCATCCGGGTCCGGATGCACTTCCTCGTAGGGCAGGTCTGTGCGACCAGCCAGCCAGGTTCGCGTCGTCTCATCGGGGGCGACGTAGGCATTCTTGGCGCCCATCTCGGCGGCCATGTTGCACAATGTCAGCCGGCCGCCCACACTCATCGCCTCGATGGCCGGTCCGGCGAACTCGACCGACTTGTAATCCGCCCCATCAGCGCCAATATCACCGATGATTCGCAGCACCAGGTCTTTGGCGGACACCCGGCTGGGCATCTCGCCCTCGACGACAATGCGCATGCTTTCGGGCACGCGCAGCCAGATCTCACCCGTGGCCATGACCGCGGCTGCCTCGGTGCGGCCTATTCCGGCAGAAAACGCCCCCAGTGCGCCATGGCTGGGTGTGTGCGAGTCGCTGCCGACGATGAGCATCCCCGGCAGGGCGTGACCATGCTCAGGCAATACCTGGTGGCAGATGCCTTCACCAACGTCATAGAAGGCAGAAATGCCCTGTTCGCGGACGAAATCGCGGGTTTCCTTGTGGCTCTGGGCATAGGTTTCGTTGGCCGCGGGAGTGACATGATCGAGGATGATGACGTTCATTGCAGGATCCGCCACCTGAGCCACGCCGATCTTGAGGAATGTCTTGGCAATTGCCGAGGTATTGTCGTGCGTGAGAAGCCTGTCTGGCTTGACGGTAACGATCTGCCCGGGGACGGTCTCATCCAGTCCCGCTTTCAGGGCGAGCAGCTTCTCAGCAAAAGTCTTGCCCATCTCAATATCCCCCTTGATACATGAAGGTCAGACACGGAACAGGACCGTGAATCGCACCTGGTGGGGTCCCGATTTGCGTACCGCGCGTGTATTGTATGTCATTTCGCCCTCCATGTCAAAACCATCTCGAGCATCGATGCCCATCGTGTGGCGTGCCGGGTATTCTGAGCCCTGCCAAAATCCAGCTCGCGCCGGGCTGTTGCCCGGCGGAAGGATGCCATGGCCTGCACCCAGCCCCCCGGTTTCTCCAAGAAACCGGGGGTCTCTATCTCTAGCCCTAGCCGGACATTCAGGGTCTTGTCAAAGTCGGCCGTTACAATTCGCAAGAGGCATGAATTCCCACCAATCCGAACGGTGTCTCTATTCCTGCTAGGCGTGGACTGTGGTCCACGCCTAGCAGGACTTTGACAGAGCCCTAGCCGGATATTGCGTGCCACTTGCCAAGCCCCCTTGCTGATGCTATAATGGCTCGCCGCTAGAAATCTGGCACTGCTTTGACCTGAATGGCTTCTCGTTGCGGGTTTCGGCCAGTTCTTGCGCATGACAAGCGTGTTCGGATAGGGAGCGAGAACGTGGAATTACTAGAACAGCAACTCGTCGAGTTTCTGATGAACCTACTCCAGTCCATTGGCTGGTTTGGCGTCGTCGTCATCATGGCCCTGGAGAGCGCCAACATTCCCATTCCCAGCGAGGTGACCATGCCGCTCGCCGGCTGGATGCTGGTTCAGGCCAGAGGTTATACAGCTTGGCAGGCTTTGCTGTCTGGCGGGTTGTGGGGCGCGGTGGGGTGCACCCTTGGTTCTGTTATATCATACGCGCTGGGTGCCTGGGGAGGCCGTCCATTGGTCGAGCGCTACGGCAAGTACATCCTGGTCAGCGACGAAGATCTGGAAAAGGCCGATCGCTGGTTTGCCCGGTGGGGAGATTGGGCATCCTTTATCTCCAGGTTGCTGCCGATCGTACGCACGTTCATCTCCTTCCCTGCCGGCGTAGTTCGCACAAACTTTGCCCGCTTTACCGTCTACAGCTTTGTCGGCTCTTTCATCTGGTGTGGGCTGCTGGCTTTGGGCGGCTACTACTTTGGCGAGCATTGGGAGGAGTTGCGCGCTATCATGCGGCCCTTTGACATCCCGATCGCCATCGTCATCCTTGCCGCCTTGGCGTACTATGTATACCACCACGTTCGCAAGCGCAAGACCGAGGAACATGCTGAGAAATAGGATCCCGCCAGGACAAGGGGACCCTGCAAGATGGCGCCTTTCCAGGGTTCCGATGGTTGCAGAGCCCAGGCGACCACGACCTTGACGGCTGAATGGAGTTGAGCATGTCCCAGCCAGCACTGCCTGACAGCTATGAAGGCATCCACGAGCGTGCACGCACACTGCTCCGGTCGGGAGACATAGAGGGCGCCATTGCCCTCTACCGGCGCCTGATCGACCGGTTGAACCGCCTCACGGACCGGATCCTGGACCGCCGCCCGTCGTTGCGCGAGTCGCACCTGCAGGCCAGACTGGAACTAGCCAGACTGCTTGCCGATCTGGGTCGCTATGCAGAGGCGCTGGAGGTCGAACAGATCCTGCTCGAGTCTCATCCGGACGAGGCTGATGTGTGGCGCCGGGATCTGGCCGTGCTGCGCGTCGCCAAGGGTGACACAGAAGCTGGGTTGGCAGAGTTGCGGGCGCTGGCTGAGGAGGAGCCTGGAGATCCTGAGACGTGGATTGTCCTCGGACTCGAGAACCGGATCGCTGGCCGGCTCCGCGACAGCCAGGCCGCGTTGGACCGAGCGCTGGAGACCTGTCAGGAGGATGACAGTGCCAACCTAGCCACTGCCCAGATCCAGCGCTTCCTCCTATTCAAGGAGATGAGACAGGTGGACGATGCCATCGCAGCATGGGAAGAGGCTGTCGTTCACGATCCAGACGCGGCCGCCACGGTACGCATGGTGTACAGCATGCTAACTGACGAAGGTCGATATGAAGAGGCGCTGCGCTTTATCGCCCGCGACGAGAATCCCCTGCAAGCAGGCCTGCAGCGGGGACTGATTGCCAGCCTCACCGGCAGGGCCCTTGAGGCCAGACAGGAATGGCACGCCGTAGCCAAGTTGGATCCCAGCGAGTTCGAGTACGGTCACGACGCCTGGGTCGAGGCTGTATTGCGCCTGGGCAATCCCAATCCTGCGCTGGAATGGTTGCAGGAATCGTTGCCAGAGTATGGCACGCTGCGGCTGATCGTGCTATCGGGTATCGGCTGGGCCATGCGCCAGGACACCGAGGTAGCGACCGCTCTCTTCCAACAAGCCATCATCATGCTCCGCGGGCGGCGGCCGCCCAAGAAAAAGCTTGACCGTGCCGACTGGCAATTGCTGGATCTACTCGTCAAGGACACCAAGATCAAGACCCCGTTGAAATCCTACTTTGCCGTGGTTGAATCCCTCTGGGGATAGCAAGTTCCTTGATTCAGAGCCCCCTGCTCCCTACTTTGCATCGTTTGGATAGCGATGGGATCTATGCTATAATGCCCCCGGCGCTGCCCGAGCCAAGGTCTTGAGGTGTGAGTGATGCATTTTGCAGATGCGGAACAAGAGTACCGCGAACTAGAGAACAAGCTCCTAAGCGGAGAGTTGGATGAAGAGCAATTCGCCGCCCAGGTCAACCAACTGAAGGTCACCGATGCAGCCGGGCGACAGTGGATGCTGAGCGTCAGAACAGGGCGTTGGCTCTTGCACGACGGCCAGCAATGGGTGACCGCCAGGCCTCCTGAACTCGAAGCCCAGGGCGCACCGCCGATTGTCGAGGAGCCAGAGCAGATCGAAGTGACTGCCCCCGCAGAGCCAGAGCCTGAGCTTGCGGTTGAGGTCGTGGAAGAGGCGGTAGAACCGGCCGTAGAACCGGTCGCAGAACCGGTCAGCAAGCCCGCGACTGGCCTCGCGCAACGCGCCGGCAGCGGGCGATTGACGAGGCGGCCGGTCCTAATCGGCTTTCTCGCACTAGTGATTCTCGCTTGTCTTGTTGGCGGCGGCGTGTCAGCCTGGGTCTTTGTCCTGCGCGACCTCGGAGAGCCCACCCCGGTGGCAAGTCAGGAAGGGGAGATCAGTCTAGTTACAACCTACACGCCACGCCCAGCCACAGCCACCTACACGCCCACCTTCACACCCACGCCCAGCCGGACTGCCACACCAACCGCCACGCCCATCGTGACCCGTACACCAACGGCCACCCCAACCAGACGCCCGCCTTCACCAACTCCCACGGTTCAAGCGACAGCGACCAGCACTGCGACTCGGGTCACGAGTACGCCAACATCAACTCCAACCCCAACCAGGGCGACCCCGACACCCGTCCAGCAGGTGACCTACGTCGTCCAGCCCGGCGACACGCTGTCCGAGATCGCGGTTCGCTTTGGCGTGACCCTGGCCGCGCTGATCGAAGCCAATGATATCTCCGACCCGACATTGATCCGCCCCGGATTGGTACTCATCATCCCCGTGCCCGGAGCCACGGTAGTGGCATCCACCGCAAGCACGCCAACGCCGACCCCGATCGCGCAGTCGACCCCAACACCGACCAGGACCCGAACGCCCACACCAACGCCCGTGCCGGTTGCCATGTCGGGCAAAATCGCTTTTGCCGTGTGGAACATCTATACAAACATGTACGATCTCTATATCAGCAACATCGATGGCACCGGCCGCAATCTGCTGGGCAACGGCTTCCGGCAGCCCGCATTGCGGCAGGATGGTGCGATGTTGGCGGCCAATGGCCAGGGCGCGCCGAACTTTGAACACCTGGTCAGGATGAACACCAGCGGCGGTGAGCTCGTAGAGATCAGCCAGTACGTCGAAGACAGCTTCCCCTCCTGGTCGCCCACCGGAGATATCGTCGCCTTTTCGTCGACGGCGTACGTGGATCGCGAGAGCCGCCTGGGCATCGTCTACGACATCTATGGCAAGCAGCAGGACTGGATCCGCATTGGCACCGGTGAGATTCGCGGCGAGAACCCGTTCTGGATGGCCGACGGACATATCGTCTATCACGGCTGCGACTATTTGGTCGACCACGCCGTCTGCGGCCTGTTCGTGACCCCTTCGAGTGGCGGCAGCTACCGCCAACTCACAACCGACACAAGCGACACTTCGCCTGCCGGCTACCAGTCGAGAGTGGCCTTTATGTCTTCGCGCGACGGCAACTGGGAAGTCTATACGGTCAACATGGACGGCAGCGGACTGAAGCGGTTGACCAACAACAACGCAAATGACGGCCTGCCTACCTGGTCGCCCGATGGCAAGTCGATTGCCTTTGTATCCAACCGCAGTGGGGCATGGGCCATCTGGGTGATGGCTGCCAGCGGAGACAACCAGCGCAAGCTCTTTGATCTCGGCGGCGGGTACGGCAACGGCGAGAACGACTGGATATTCGAGCGGATCTCCTGGTCGCCCTAGCCAATTCGAGACACAGATCCTACGCGATGGTGTACATTGTGGGCTTGACTCACAGTGTACACCATTGTTCAAGATAGGGGTGATTGAAAGCAGATGTCGGAGGAGCGAGTGGCAACCACGGGGGCGAGCTTTGCAGCCCTGGCTCTAGTTGTCGGTGTGGTCGTGTTTCTAGCCTTCAGTGGAACCGCCATCACGAGCCAGCCACCGATGCTGGGTACCGCCACGTCCACACCAACGGCTACGCCAACCTTCACTGCGACGGCGACACCTACGCCAACCTGGACACCCTCCCCGACACCCACCCCGAGCAACACTCCGACGCCCTCATCCACTCCTACCATCACGCCCACGCCGACGCCCAGCGCCACGCCGACGCCGGCGCCAGCCTCGGCACATCTCTGGCTCGAGCGCCCGATCGGGCCCGACAGTGAAGGCGATCGCAATCCGGGAACCTATTTCCCCTACGGAGCAACCGGCGGGGGCCGGTATCACCTGCACCACGGCGTGGACTATATGAATACCACGGGCACGCCGGTGCTGGCTGCGGCATCCGGCACAGTCATTGTCGCCGGCAACGACCTGGAGACCGTGTATGGTCTGAAACCTGACTTCTACGGAAACCTCGTGATCCAGGAGCTCGACCAACGCTTCCAGGGCCGGCCCGTCTTTTTGCTCTATGGACACCTTTCACAAGTTTCCGTGGCAGCCGGCCAGCACCTGGAGCCCGGAGACGTAGTGGGTCTGGTCGGCATGACTGGCGTGGCCATCGGCAGCCACCTTCACCTGGAAGTGCGCCTGGATGCCAACAACTATGGCAGCACTCGCAATCCGGTTCTGTGGCTCCGGCCTGACCCGGGGGAGGGAGCCATCGCCGGACTGGTGCTGGATGCTCAGGGCCAGCCGATCCCCGAGATCCCTGTCACCTTTTACCGGGCGGCCGAGCCGAACAAGTGGTGGCGCCAGACCCAGACCTATGCCAACGATGGGGTCAACGCCGATGAGCAATTGGGCGAGAATTTCGCCCTCGCCTACGTGCCTGCCGGTGACTATCTGGTCAAGGTCAAGATCGGGGAGAAATCGTACGTCAGGCCGGCGACGGTCGAGCCGGGTGGCATCGCCTTTGTACAGATTGCGGCAGAGGAGTGATCTACGCTGGATCGAGTTCGCGGCGCGCGCAATACATGGCGATGATGTTCTCCACCGACGTATCGGCTTGAATGTGATGGGCTGAGGTACAGATATACCCCCCACCCCGCCCCAGCAGATCGCATCTTTCGCGAACTTCGGCCTGCACCTCGTCTGGTGTGCCATGCGGCAAGGTGTGCTGTATATCAATGGCCCCATGGAATGATAGCCTATCGCCGAACTCACCCTTGATGCGCGCCATATCCATACCGGCGGCCCGCGGCTGGAGAGGGTTCAGGACGTCAATGCCCATCTCGTCGATAAAGGGACCGATAAGAGGAAAAACGGCGCCGCAGGAATGATACATGATCTTGACCGGATACCTGGCGGCACGGATAGCCGAGTTTAGCCGTTGGTGGCGGGGCAGAATGTACCTGCGCCACATCCGCGGAGAGATGAGCAGGGCATTCTGGGTGCCCACGTCGTCGTACGTATAGACCATGTCCAACAGGCCGCCAGCCGCCTCGATGACGCGCAGGGTATTCTCTATGTAGATGTCCGTGAAACGGTCCATGATGGCGCAGGCCACGTCCGAGTTCTCGACCAGATCGAGCAAGAACCTCTCAAACCCGCGCAATGCCCACGACCATTCAAAGATCCCACCCACCTCGTAGCGCAGATGGTAGCGCGTGCGGGCATTCAGGCGCTCGCACTGCTCGCGCACGCCTGACACGTCCCAATCGTCAGGGCTGGCCCAATTCCAGTCCAGCACATCGGCCACCGTCTCGGCCTCCGCCAGCGGATGGCTGGCATACTCGCCGTAGGTACTGAACTCGTTGGTGACGTTGCGACGATGGGTTCCCCACGCATCGGTGTGGGTGCCATCGGGCAGTTCGCGCGCCAGGGCGCCCCTATATCGTGGTGCCACCATGCGACAGTCGATGCCCAGCAGGCGCAGCACAGCCTCGTCATTTTCCCCAACACCGAGAGCCGTGCGCAGCTTTTCCCAGACCTCGGGCACAGCCCAAAAGTCAAAGGGCACGCGGTCTGGCTCGCGATGCGCCAGGGCCATCTCCACCCGTTCCCAGGGAGAAAGCTCGGTCTGCTCATCGAGGCCATGGTGCGCCTCCAGGAATGCGCGCAGCCTGCCGGGATCCTTCACAACATGCGCTAGCATCTCAGACAACTCGCTCATAGCTCCTCGCTCAACAGGCAAAAGGGCGGGGAAGCCCCGCCCCTGCCATAGCAACTTTCGCCAACTGATTCATTGCTTCTCGTATGGCTTTCCTTCGGCGGCGGGTGGGCGAGCCCGCACCACGACCCCCGCCACGACGATGATGGTCAGAAGATAGGGCGCCATCTGCAGAAATTGGTGTGGGATCGGCTGGTTTATGAAAGGCAAGACCGGCTGGATGAACTGCATCTTTCCCTGGAGCGCATTGGCAAAGCCAAAGA
>JBFFCR010000101.1:0-10820 GCA_041559855.1 Anaerolineae bacterium
CAGCCGGGCCAGGCAAAGGCGTGGACCGTGCCCTTCTTTGAGACCGGCATCGCCCTTAGCTTGCTGGCCTTAGCCCTCTTTGTCGCCGTGCATTTGATCGACCGGTTCCGGCAGCCAACCCCGTAGCGGCGACGCAATCTACCTGGATTTCACCCAGAGCAGCGACCTGGCAACGGCGGGCGTCCATATCGTGAGTAGGCGATTCACCAGGATGCGTCGCCCGCACAGCACGGTTTGCCGCGTTCGGGTTCTATGGTAGAATGACCACCAGCAACTAGAGTGAGAGAGTAGGCTTTGCGCATGAAGATCCTTTTGGTTGGCCCCAAATCGAGCGTGTGGAACTCGCGGATACATATCCACATGGGCCTGGGTTACCTTGCCGGGGCGCTCATCGCCGCCGGCTACGACGACGTGGCCCTGTACGAGGCCCAGGTCGAGGATGAGCCGCTACCCGCGCTCCTCGCCCGGGAGCACTATGACCTGGTGGGCATCTCCAGTCCGACGCCGCTGATCTACGAGGCCTGGGAAGCAGCCGGGCAGGCCAAGGCACACGGGGCCATCACCGTACTCGGCGGCCCGCACCTGACCCTCATGCCCGATGAATCGATGGAGCGCCAGGAAGTCGACCTGGTGGTCCGTGGCGAAGCGGAGGATACGATCGTCGAGATCGTGCGTGCCGTCGAGAGCACCGGGCAGCGAGGACTCAACTCGGGACCCCTTCACCTGCCCGACGAGCCCTGGGTTGACATCGCGGACCTGACCTTCCGCAATCTGTCTGGCAAGATCGTGCACAATCTGCCCCGGTCCCTGCGTCAGAACATCGAGAGCATCCCCTGGCCTGCCTATCACCTGTTCAAGATCGAGCGCTATACGAACCTGCAGCCCCTGACCGACGGGCTGGATCGCCATGCCCGTGCCTACACGCTGCTGACCAGCCGTGGCTGTCCCTACCAGTGCATCTACTGCTCCAAGCCAATCACCGGCAACACCTGGCGCGCCCGCTCACCGCAGGATGTGATCGCCGAGTGGCGTTACCTGGTGGAGGAGATGAAGGCCACCGAGATCGGTATCACCGACGACGTATGGAACCTGAAGGTGGATCGGGCCAAAGAGATCTGCCGGCTGCTGATCGCCGAGGGCCTGAACACCGTGCCCTGGGTGCCGATCCACGGCATGCGCGCCGATCACGCCGATGCGGAGCTCTTCCAGTTGATGAAGCAGGCAGGCTGCAAGCGGGTCGGTTTCGGCGTGGAAA
The DNA here is from genome assembly GCA_041559855.1 of Anaerolineae bacterium. Taxonomy (GTDB): domain Bacteria; phylum Chloroflexota; class Anaerolineae; order JAAYZQ01; family JAAYZQ01; genus JBFFCR01. Next base: position 1,256 of record JBFFCR010000101.1, read on the forward strand.
GCGGCAACCAGGCCGTGCTCGACTCGATCAAGAAGCGGCAGACCCTCGACGACGTGCGCCGTGCCTTCAGTTGGGCCAGGGAGGCCGGCCTGCAGACGATGGGCTTCTTTATCTTTGGCCTGCCGTCCGACACCGAGGAGAGCATGGAGGACACGATCCGCTTTGCCCTCGAGCTGGATCCCGACATGGCCAATTTCATGCTGGCTGCGCCCTACCCCGGCACCGAGCTGTGGGAGATCGCCCGCCGCGACGGCCGCCTCTTTAGCACCAACTGGCGCGACTATGCCATACACGACGAGAGGGCTCGCTACGAACTGCCCACTCTCCCCGCCGAGCTGGTCGTGCGCAAGTGGCACGAGGCGAACCGTCGCTTCTACCTGCGACCTCGTCAACTATGGCGCAAGGCCGTCAACCCCGATACCTGGCGGCGCCTGCCCGAATACCTCGGCAACGCCGCACGCATCTTTCTTGGGCGCAAGGCGTAGGCCACAGGTTGACAATTCGCCTGGGTTGGGTATAATGGGCCTTGGTTCGTGGGCAGGTACCCAAGTGGCCAACGGGGGCGGACTGTAAATCCGCTGGCTCAGCCTTCGGAGGTTCAAATCCTTCCCTGCCCACCAAGAGTCCCCTCAATCGAGGGGGCTTTTTTTTATCCCCAAAGGCTGCGCCGAGATGCTCCATGACCGGCAAGAGCGAATTAGTTCGCATTCCAGGGGAACGATACAAAAAATCCCTCGCTATTTGCCCAAAGAGGGATTGAAATTCCGCTTGATCTGCGGTATCCTTGTGGCAGATCGGTTCACAACGGGGGAACTGAAAGGAGCACCGACGCCTATCTCGACTTCTTCCCCAATCAGATTTCTGGCCAAGGCGCGACCATGTTCCTAGTCTACATCGACGATCCGGGTGAGCCGTAGGTCGAGAGCCCCAATACCACCCTAACCGCCAGGCTTCCTAACCAGCCAGCAACCGGCCCAGGGGGTATATCGGCCCACACCGGGGGAACCGATCTGGCTTGGACCGGATCGTTATTTCCTTTCTTCCCTGCGAGCACGCTTCTCAGAGGTGAGGAGCGTGCTCGTCCCGTTTTGCATGAGGTGGATTCTCTTGAGGAGTGCCATCGCGAGGAGAGCCTACCCGCGCTGGCGTCGCGCCTCGTATACGGCGATCGCACCGGCTACTGCCGCATTCAGCGACCCGACCTGGCCCAGCATCGGTACACGGATGAGGTAATCGCAGGTCTCCCGCACCAGCCGCGCGAGTCCCTGCCCCTCGCTGCCGATTACCACGCCCAGCGGCCCACTCAGGTCAGCCTCAGTATAGAGTTGTGCCCCGGGTGTGGCCTCCAGGCCGGCCAACCAGATTCCCTCAGCCTTCAGCTCCACCATGGTCTGCACCAGATTGGTGATCTGGGCCACGCGCGCGTGCTCGGCAGCGCCGGCTGAGGCTCGCACTGCGGCAGGGGTCACCCCTGCTGCCCGCCGATCTGGAATCACCACGCCGTTGACCCCTGCTGCCTCCGCCGTACGCAGCAACGAGCCCAGGTTCTGGGGGTCCTTGATGTGATCCAGCAAAAGGAGAAAAGGTGGGGGGGCTGACCGTTTGGCGGCTTGTACCAGCTCCTCCAGGGTGATGTAGGGGTAGCCAGAAACTTTGGCGGCGAGGCCTTGATGGTTGACCTCGCCGCCTAACTTGTCCAGTTCCCGCCGGTGCACCCTCTGAACCGGGACGCTAGCTTGCTGTGCGAGAGCAAGTATCTCGCCCACGATCCCGGTCGGCTTGATCGCCTCGGCCAGCAGGAGTTCGTAGACCTGACGGCGCCTGGCGCGCAGGGTCTCGCGTACCGGCTGGCGCCCGTACAGGATCTCGCGCATCGCCTACCGGTTCAGCCGCCAGCGGGTGCCCTGCGGCCCGTCCTCCAGGCTGATGCCTATCTCCAGCAGGTTGTCGCGGATGGTGTCAGCCTTGGCCCAGTCCCGTGCCTGCCGAGCCTCCTCGCGGGCGGCGATCAGCATCTGCACCAGGCTGTCGACCAGGTCGGTATCGCCCTGCAGTGCGCTTCCGGCACCCTTCCCGCCGAAGCGGATGCCCAGCACATCGCCGCCCAGGTCGTTGTAGAGGGCTTCCATCGCCTCCAACGTTGCCTCGCTCGCCGGTTGGTCAGAGTTGAGGAAGGCGTTTGCCTCCCGGCTCAGATCAAAGAGGGCGGCAATGGCTCGTGGTGTGTTAAAGTCGTCGTCCATCGACTCTTTGAAGCGGGCGCGGTATTCGTCCAGCTTGGCGGCCCAATCTGCATCCACCTCGTCGCCCTCGGCTGTTCCCAGCCGGTCACGAACAAGGGCCACGGTGCTTGTCAGACGCTCCAGGCCCCGCCCCGCTGCTGCTAGCGCCTCCTCGCCAAAATCGGTCACCGACCGGTAGTGGCTGCTCAGCACAAAGAAGCGGATGGTCATAGCGTCGTGACGCTCCAGCAGCTCCTTGATGTAGATGGCATTGCCCAGGCTCTTGCCCATCTTGGTGCCTTCCACCGTGACCATGTTGTTCAACAGCCAGTAGTTGCAGAACGGCTGGTCGCTGGCCGCTTCGCTCTGGGCGATCTCGCACTCGTTGTGGGGGAATACATTCTCAAGGCCGCCCCCGTGGATGTCGAACGGTTGGCCCAGGTACTTGGTCGCCATCACCGAGCACTCGACATGCCACCCCGGATAGCCCCAGCCCCATGGACTTGGCCAACGCAGGATGTGGCCCTTCTCGGCACGCTTCCACACCGCAAAGTCTGCGGGATTCCGCTTGTCTGGGTTGACCGCCAGCCGCGCGCCCTCCTCTTGGTCCTCTACTCTACGGCCCGAGAGCTTTCCGTACTCGGGCCAACCTGCCACGTCAAAGTACACCGAGCCGTTGACCTCATATGCATGACCCTTTTCCAGGAGCGTCTCGGCCAATTCGATCTGCTCGGTAATATGGCAGCTCGGCCGCGGCGAGATGTTGGGCCGCCCCACGTTCAGCGCGTCCATATCCTCAAAGTAGCTACGCATGTACGTCTCGACCAGTTCCATCGGTTCGATCCGGTCCCGTGCAGCGCGCCTGAGGATCTTGTCTTCACCTTCGTCCGCGTCATCGGTCAGGTGTCCGACGTCGGTGATATTCTGTACATAGCGGACCTTGTAGCCTGCGAAGCGCAGATAGCGCACCATTGTGTCGAACGAGACATAGACCTTGGCATGTCCAACGTGCGCATGATCGTAGATGGTCGGCCCGCACACATAGATACCCACGAATCCTCCGTGGATCGGCTTAAACTCCTCCTTGCGGCGGGTCAGGTAATTGTAGACTGTGAGTGCCATTTTGGTTCCTCCCTTGTGGTTGACTCGGATCTCGGCTATCGTGCAGTTCCGGGATGCAGCCTGCAGTGAGGCAGCATCCCTCCTAACAGATGCAGATCCGTTTCCAACCCCAAGGTGAAGAAACCTTGAGGACCTTCTCTCGTGAACTGTGGCTACGCATCGGACGGCCTGTGTGTTTCTGGGTCGTTGGTGGCTTCCTGGACCGCCCGATGTGCATCGATGACGAGCTTCACAATCGTGGGCGCGGGTATGTTGGCAGTGTTTACAACCAGGTGATACAATGTCGGGTCCAGCCAGTCCACGTCGTGGTAGCGCCTCAAATAGTCAGAGCGCGCCCGATCACTAGCACGCACACGCTGCAAAGCTTCGCGCTCGCTCACCCCATAGCGCGACTTTACCACTTCCAGCCGTTCGGCTAGGGGTGCCACCGTCTGGACGTGCAGGGTCCCGGGATAGTTTCTTAGCAGCGCCTGTCCCCCTCGCCCCAGGATCAGAACGTTTCCCTCGTGTGCCAGTCCACGGATCACGAATCCCACCATTCGCACGTATCCTTCGAGCGACGCGCTGATGGGCGGTACGGTAGGGGAAAACAACCCGCCGAAGGGAAAAAGTGAGGTGGACGTTCTCGTCGGACCGGCCTCACCCGACGCCGCCACAGAGGCCGGACGTGAGCCTGTGCTTGGCAGCAGCGGCATGGCGCGGAGGGCCGACAGCATTTTGCCGGCAAGACTGCGCTCTCCTTCGGTCTCCAGTTCTGCCAGGGCGATCCGTGGCACCCCGGCCTTTTCGGCTGCATGATTGATCGTTGCAGCGTCAATTAGCCTCAATCCCAGATCCTGGGCAACGCTAGAAGCGATCTCCCTGCCGAGACTGCCCAATTGGCGCGAAATGGTTATGATCGTCATGTCTCAGTCACCTATCCAGGACGGGTTGCGCAAATACCAACCTTCCTTCTGTCTTCTGCAGAACCTTCTTCACAAGTATCGGTACGGTCTGACCGATGAAGGGTCGTCCTTCTTCTACGACAATCATCGTCCCATCGTCCAGGAATCCGACTCCCTGACCCAGTTCCGTGCCTTCCTGTATGATCCTGACCGAGATCGTTTCGCCGGGCAGCAGGACCGACTTGACGGCATTGGCCAGCTCGTTGATGTTGAGCACCAGCACGCCCTGGAGCTGGGCCACACGGTTCATGTTGTAGTCGTTGGTGACGATAGGACAGCGCAGGGTCTTGGCCAGCTGGATTAGCTTGTCGTCGACCTGGTGGGCCTCCGGCGCATCCATATCGGTGATGCGAACGGGTACGACCGACTCCTCCTTCAGGCGGTTTAGCATATCCAATCCGCGCCGCCCTCGATTGCGCCGTAGGGCATCTGCCGAGTCAGCGATGTGCTGAAGCTCAGCCAGCACAAAGCGGGGCACCAGCATGGTCCCCGAGATGAAGCCGGTTTGGCTAATGTCGGCAATCCGCCCGTCAATGATGACGCTTGTGTCCAATAGGACGGGTTTTTCTTCGCGAGTCCCCACTCCGTCTCCCGACAAGCGGCTGCCGACGATAGCGAGGATATCCCTCTGGCGCATCACCATGACGGCCATGCCCAAGTAGCCAAAGATCAAGGCTGCTCCAAAAGGCAGATAGTCCCCCAAGGGTGGTGGAAGGATTGCCAGTACAGGTGAGAGCAGCGCTGCGACGATCAAGCCCACGATGAGGCCCAGAATAATGGCAAACAACTCCTGTGCTGGAAGCTGGCGTATCTTGCGCCGGATGAACCGGAATGGCCTGATAGTAAGATATGGCGTAAGAAGGCCACCGAAAGCTACCCCTGCAAGCATGAGCACGACAACATAACGCAGGTTTTGCTGCGGTGGGGTTGTGCCGGCGAGAGACTCGCCAAGCTGCCAACCGGCTACTCCCAGGAGAATCATGCCGACAATACGCAAGACAAGTTCAATAATCATGGCGTTTCGACCTCCTAAGGATCTTTATGTACTTCCCGATGATGTCCCGGCATCACATGGGTCACCTCCTAGCGCTCCAGCCCTTCCTGCCCGTGTCTACCACAATGAGGAGAAATGAGTCAAGCAGCTAAACCAATCTTAGCACAATCCGGCTCAAATGTCAACGTACTGGCCCGAGCTCCGGCTGCTCGTAGGATAGCGGCCCTGTCCTGGGTTGCTCAAGCGAGGCTCTGCTTCATTGCCGCTTCCAGTGCGTCAGCCAGGGAGCGAGCTGGGATCACCTCCATACCAGCCGGCACCTCGCCGCTGGCCCGGCGGGTGGCGGGCACGATGCACCGGCTGAACCCCAGCTTGGCTGCCTCGCTCAGGCGGCGCGACAGGTGACTCACTGACCGCGTCTCGCCAGACAGGCCCACTTCACCGATTGCAGCCATGTCGGCGGGCAATGGCCTGTTCTGGAAGCTCGACGCGATGGCCAGAGCCAATGCCAGATCAGCTGCCGGCTCACTGATTCTCAACCCGCCAACCACGTTGACGAAAACGTCCTGGTCAAACAGGCGCAGCCCAACCCTCTTTGAGAGCACGGCAACCAATAACAGCAGCCGGTTAAAGTCCACACCGTTTGCCGTTCGGCGGGGCTGGCCAAAGCTGGTCGTACTTGCCAGGGCCTGGATCTCTACCAGGAGCGGGCGAGTGCCCTCCATCGTGACTGCAATCGTTGACCCTGCCGTGTGGGGCAAGCGCTCGGCCAGAAAGGCCTCAGAAGGGTTTGTGACCTCTACCATGCCTTGCTCGGTCATCTCAAAGACTCCGACCTCGTGGGTTGAGCCGAATCGATTCTTGACGCCGCGCAGCAATCGGTAGGTGTGAAACCGATCCCCCTCGAGGTACAGTACGGCATCGACGACATGTTCCAGCACGCGGGGTCCAGCGATCGCGCCTGCCTTGGTCACGTGACCGACGAGGAACAGAGGAATGCCGTTGGCCTTTGCTTGCCGCAGCAGGGCCGTCGCACATGCCTTGACCTGGCTGACGCTTCCGGCCGAGGACTCGAGTTCAGCAGACGAGATGGCCTGGATCGAGTCGACTACCACCAGGCGAGGCCCCAGCTGTTCGATGTGCCCCATGATCTGATCCAGGGACACCTCTGACACGATATAGAGAGCCTCTTGCTGCAGGCCCAAGCGGTCGGCGCGCATCTTGATCTGGTGCACCGACTCCTCGCCCGAGATGTACAAGACTGGCTTCTGCTCGTCAGCCAGTTGTGCCGATGCCTGCAACAGCAAAGTCGACTTGCCTATGCCGGGATCCCCGCCTACCAGGACGACCGAACCGGGCACGATGCCACCACCCAGCACCCGTGCCAGCTCTCCGTTGGCTACAGGAATGCGCTGGAACTGATCTGCCCGGATGTCGGGCAGCCGCTGCGGCTGGCTGACAGGCATCCATGCAGGCGAGGCTCCCGCGTCGTTGCGTGGCTGGACAATTGTCTCCTCCATGGTGTTCCACTCACCACAACCCTTGCATTGCCCCGACCACCGAAGAGAGGTCGCGCCGCAGGTCTGGCATACATAGTGCACCCTAGTCTTGGCCATTTCTGCTCCCATTCTCAGATAAAGAAAGGATCGGCTTCTCTTCGCAGAAACCGATCCTCACACGCATAGGAGGGGCGATGCTACAGCCTCAGCGTTCGCTGGCTCAGCCTAGCACCGCCTCCCGCATCGGTGGAGCTTCGCCGTTCTCTACTTCTGTCACGTCGATGCTCTCGTCGGTCTCTGTAGGACGGAACGCAACCTGCCCATCCTCGATGTAGGTGATAACGGTATCGCCCTCGCTGAAGCTGCCCTCCAGGAGACCCTCGGACAGGGTGTCCTCCACCTCCGTCTGGATGACGCGGCGCAGGGGGCGAGCGCCCAGATTGGGATCGTAGCCTTTGTCCGCCAAATAGTCCCGGGCCTCGTCGGTCAGCTGCAAGTGCAGTTGATGGCTGGCCAAACGATCGTATACTTTGCCAATCTCCAGATCCACGATTGCTCTGATCTGTTCGCGGCTGAGGGCGTGAAAGACCATCACGCCATCGATGCGGTTCAGGAATTCAGGCCGGAAGATGCCCTTCAGGGCATTGAGCACCTTGTCCTTCATCTCAGCATAATCTTCCTGGCCGCTTTCGCCAGCGCTGCGCCTCGTCGTGAATCCAAGCGATGTCGACCTGCCGATGACGTCCGCACCCACGTTTGACGTCATCAGGACAATGGTGTTGCGAAAGTCGACCTTGCGCCCCTTGGCATCAGACAGGTGGCCATCCTCCATGATCTGGAGGAGCATGTTGACGGCTTCGGGGTGCGCTTTCTCGACTTCGTCGAAACAGACCACGCTAAAGGGCCGGCGGCGGACGGTCTCGGTCAGCTGACCTGCGTCGTCGTAGCCGACATAGCCTGGAGGTGCTCCCACGAGCCGCGAGACAGTGTGCCGCTCCATGAATTCCGACATGTCGAATTGAAGGAGGGCTTCCTCGGAGCCAAACATGAACTCGGCCAACGCCTTCGCCAGCTCGGTCTTGCCCACGCCGGTTGGACCGAGAAACAGGAACGAACCAATAGGCCGGCCCGGATCCTTGAGCCCAGCACGGGCGCGGCGCACGGCACGAGAGATGGTCCTGATGGCTTCGTCCTGGCCCACGATCCGATTGTGGAGATGCTCCTCCATTTGCAGCAGCCGTTCCGATTCCTCCGATTCGAGCTGCATGAGGGGTACCCCGGTCCACATCGCGACGATCTCGGCTACGTCTTCTGCGGAAACGGCCACACTTGCCGAACTGGCGTCCCAGCCTACCCGCAATTGCTCCAACTGGGATTTGAGTTCGCGTTCCTGATCCCGCAGGGCCGTTGCCTCGGCCCACTTTTGGGCGTCGATGGCCTCGTCCTTTTCCCGCTGTACCGCCTTTATCTGTGAGAAGGTGTCTTTTAGTGAGGAAGACTGCGGCATCTTGTACATGCGTACGCGCGACGATGCCTCGTCTATGACATCGATGGCCTTGTCGGGCAGGTACCGATCTGTAATGTAGCGAGCAGAGAGCTTGGCTGCTGCCTGCACAGCTTCGTCGGTGATCGGAAGTCTGTGGTGCTCTTCGTACAGGGCCTTTACACCGCGCAGGATCTCGATCGTTTCGTCGACCGATGGCTCATCGACGTACACTGGTTGGAAGCGGCGTTCCAGAGCGGCATCGCCTTCTATGTGTTTTCGGTACTCATCGAGGGTGGTGGCTCCAATGCACTGCAGTTCCCCTCGAGCCAGTGCTGGCTTGAGGATGTTGGCTGCATCGACCGAGCTGCCCGCAGCTCCCGCGCCTACGAGCATGTGTACTTCGTCGATGAAAAGTATACTATCAGAGCCCTTGAGCTCATCTATGACCTTCTTCAGTCGCTCTTCGAACTGGCCGCGATAGATGGTGCCGGCTACCAGACTGCCGATATCGAGCTGCAACACTCGCTTCTCAAGCAATGGCTCGGGCACATCACCGGTGACGATGCGCTGCGCCAGGCCCTCGACGATGGCGGTCTTACCGACCCCCGGGTCGCCTATCAGTGCCGGGTTGTTCTTGGTCCGCCGGGCGAGGATCTGGATGACCCTTTCAATCTCTGTCTGCCTGCCAATCACCGGATCCAGTTTTTGGCTCTCGGCCAGTGCAGTCAGATCTGTGCCAAGCTGGTCAACGGTAGGAGTGGTGCTGCCCTGTTCCTTGTTCCCGGCGTGCACTGGTGTTTCCTCGAGGAAACGGATGACCTCTTCGCGGACTCTTTCCGGTGGGGCGTTCAAGTGGCGCAGCACATCGACTGCTACTCCCTCACCTTCCCGGACCAACCCTAGGAGCAGGTGCTCCGTGCCGATGTAGTGATGTCCCAGACGCCGTGCCTCGTCCACGGCCAACTCGATCACCTTCTTTGTACGAGGGGTGAGAGCTGGTTGCTTGAGGACAGGGTGAGGACCGCGGCCGACGGTGCGCTCGACGGCGTTGCGCACTTGTCCAGCAGTGACTTTGAGCTCTTGGAGCACGCGCATGGCGACGCCGCCGTCCTCGGAGACCAATCCCAAGAGGATGTGTTCTGTACCAATGAACTGGTGGTTCAGCCGGCGGGCCTCTTCACCAGCAGTGGTTAGCACCCGGCGAGCCCGTTTTGTAAAGCGGTCTAGGTTCTCAGCCACGTTTGCTTCCTTTCACCGATGTTGGCTCCTTCTCTCCTGGACCGATTATATCCCAACCC
>JBFFCR010000102.1:0-10747 GCA_041559855.1 Anaerolineae bacterium
CGCTCACCAGCGACGCGGATGTCACCCTGTCCGTGCAGTCGCCCGGAGAGCATGCCAGTATCCCAAACGACATCCCAGCTGCGATCATGGCTGAAGTCGTCATCGACGGTGGGGAGTTGCAGGCCTCCGCTGATCTGACTCTCTCGTATGCCTCCCTCAGCCCCGATGGCCTTCTGGTCGAAGATGCGCTATTCGTAGCACAGTGGCTGGATGGCCAATGGCGATACCTGGGGGGAGAGGTGGACACGGAACGCCTCACGGTCGGCGTGGAAGCCGACCAGGGCGGCCTATTCGGTCTCTTTGAACTGCCCACAATCGACGAGCTCCTAATCCTGCTCCGCACCCTATTTGGGACGTGCGAGGCTCCATACGTGTGGGCTGAGCACTGGACCGACCTGGTCGCAGACATCGCCAGGAGCAATCCCGATGAGTCTCTGCCCGAGATGGACGTGTACCTCAAGCCCGGTCTCGGGATGGCCGGGAATCTCCCGAACTGCTACATCCTCGTCGACCCAGAGGGATTCCTAACGAACGCGAAGTGGATTCCCTCCGCTCAGTACGATCTCTTGGCCGCTCCCATGCTTGGGCACGAGCTGTCCCATCAGGTCAGAGGCAACCGCTACGGCGAGATTGCCTGGGAGACCCTCAAGGAGATGCTATCACCCCAAGACTGGAAGGAACTTGGCACACAGCTGAAGCCGATACTCGGGTCCCTCTGGCTGGCGATTCTTCGCAATGACCATGATGCGGCGCTAACGCTCTCCCAGGAACTCGAGGCCATAGCTATCGACTGGCTCGGCGAAATCGATTCTGCCGAGTGCGACGTCCTCCGGCAGGAGGAATTCACTTGTGACCTCAATGGCGTCACCTGGGCCAGCCAAACCATCGGAGATGCCAATGCAGTGGGACTCGTCTTCAGTCACGTCTTTGAGTCGGCGCTACAGGTAGAAAGCTGCGCCAATCCTCTTCCGGCCAAGCGCGCCGAGCAGATCCGCACACAATTCGCCATGGGCGAGGAAGGGGGTCTCTACGGCACGGTCAAAGAGGCCGACTCGGGACTGCCCCTGGAAGGCGCCGCCATCTCAGTAGACGGCATCGGAGCGGCACTCACGGACGCAGACGGCAAGTACCTCATTACGGGTTTATCTCCGGGACAGCACACGTTCTCCTTCTCCCATCCCAAGTTCAGCGACGCAGCACACGAAAGAGAAATTGCATCCCAGCGGCTTACAAGCTTGACCTTAGAACTACAACCCCACTCCGAGACCCCTACGTCTCCACCCGCCCCACCGGAGGCTCCTCCTGGTTTCTCCGACGATTTCGGCAGCCCAAACCTCAACCCTGGCTGGACATGGGTAGATCCTATAGGTGACTCAAGCTACAGCTTGACAGCCAATCCTGGGCATCTGCGACTATATACCCCCGATGGGGGACATGATCTCTATCTGAATCTGAATGCTCCTCGCATGGTCCAACAGGTGGCAGGAGATTTTGTAGCACGCACAAAAGTGACGATCGATCCGCAGTATACTTACCAGGGTGCAGGGTTGCTGATCTGGCAGGATTCCAGTAACTACATCAGAATTGAACGGAATGCTGCTGGCATTCAGTTTGCCTATCGAATCGGGGGGACTTACTTCGATCTCAACCCTGACCCCTATACTAGCCAGACGACTGTCTATCTCCAATTCGCCAGGACTGGCAACACCTTTGTGGCTTCTTTCAGCAATGATGGGACGGATTGGCAAGATGTCTATACGGTCCGTTACCCTGCAGCCAGTACACTTTATGTTGGTCCTTCCCTGCTGAATGAATGGCAGAATAATCCAATTTGGGCAGACTTTGACTACCTCGAGCTTCGTTTTGATGAGTAGCCTGGCTTTGGGTTTCGCACTGTGAGAGGGCAAGATGAGATGTCCTGAATGTGGTAACGAGAATCCCGCAGGTTCCAAGTTCTGCATGAAGTGCGGGGCAAGGTTCAGCCAGATCTGTCCGAACTGCGGCGCAGGGAACCTGGCAGAGGCCACATACTGCGGGCAGTGCGGCGCAAGCCTGGTGCCGGCGGAGACACGCAGTACAGAACGCAGATGGGTGCCCTACGTGGCAGCGTTCACCGGGGCACTGCTTGCCCTGGCTGCCATTGCGGTCGTCGTCTTGTTCTTTGGCCCGGCGCTGGGATGGTGGGACGTGCCCTGGGCAACGCCGACCGCCATCCCGCCGACAGCCGAGCCGACCCTGCCGCCAGAGCCAACCGAGGACGATACCCCAGCGCCCGTGGAACCGACGCCGGATCCGGGCGAGATCATCGCCACGCTCCCGCCGCCCCTTGCTGGGGGCAACTTTCCGATGGAGGCAATAGAGTATCCTGCCGATTGGCCCTCCGAGCTCTATTATCCCGAGGCCTTCAGCCTTGTAGATACCAGCTCAGGGACGTTGGAAGGCGGCGCGGCTGGATACGGGGCCAAGCTGCGCTATCAGGGGGAGCCGTCCGTTGCTGCGGACGAGCTCTCGTTATTTTTCAACTCAAAGGGTTGGCAGATCGTCGAGCGCACAGAGCTCGATGCGGGTGGGGTTCTCCTTCTTGTGCAACGCGATGATGGCAGTGGAAGCGGTGTGATCGTCCTGGACCCTGATCTCGAGATTCCCGGCACGACCAGGGGTCTCATCACCGTCTTCCCGTAGCACAGGTCAATGGATCGTGAGTATTGGATGCAATAACAGCTACTGAAAAAGGAGGAAGATCATGAGAACTGTGGGTTTTGAACTAATCCTGGAGGCGCTGGATGTCTCGCTGGACCTGCGCAAGATCGCCTTCGCCATGGGCGGGCTGTTCGTCACGGGAGCAGTGGCGGGCTTGCTCGTCTTTATCGCCCTGACGGTGGATTCCACCGCGTTGACCATTGCCCTCCTGGCAGTGGCAGGACTCTTTGTGTGGGTCCTGGCCAGCCTCGTGCAAGGCACCATAGCCAAAATGAGCTACGACGATCTGAATAGACGCCACGGCGGGGGGTTGTCAGGCGCACTTGGCTACACGGCGCGTCGTTTGCACATCTTGCTCTTTGCGCCGCTGGTGCTGACGATTGGCATCGTCCTCGTCTTGGTGGTCGAAGGCCTGCTCCTGCTGATAGGCCGCATACCCAACGTGGGCGAGCTGTGGGTGTCACTCCTGTTCTTGCCGCTGGTCTTGCTGAACCTCTTTGTGATCCTGCTGAGCTACCTGGGAGTGTGGCTGATCCCGGCGGTAGTCGCAGGGGAACCTGGTGGGTTCTTTGACACGCTGCGCCGGGTCCTGCAAGCGGTCCGGCGCGCCCCAGGCCGGCTCATTGCCTACTCGAGTATCGCCGCGATCCTGTGGGGACTCGCGGCGATGATCATTGTCCCGCTGGTGTCTTGGGCGACGGCCGGCACCCTGGCTTTGACCACAGCGGCTATGGGCCCTGATCAGGCGAGTGGGTTTTCTGAGGTGCTTCCGAGCGATATCCTCGACTGGGCACCGTATTGGCTCGAGGACTTGACGTTCGGGTCAGGCTTTGGCGATAGTTCGGTGACCTTTCAGATCGCGACAGGGATCTTTGGAGTGGCTCTTCTCTTGATCCCGCTCGCCATCCTCGCGGTGCTGCTGATGGTGTTCCCTCTATCGTGCGCCTGCGCCACGTACCTGAGCGTGCGAGAGGACATGCCAGAACAGGTCGCGCCACCAGCGCCACGGGTTGCGCCAAGGCTGGGAATATGCTCCAACTGCGGGGCTGAGGTGGCTCCGGGGGCTCGCTTCTGCCTCCGCTGCGGTCACCCCCGGGACCCTGGTTAGGGATGTTGCAGGGCCATCATGGCACTGGCGCATCAATAGGATAAGCGACCAGGGCCTTCACGTGACGGCGCTGTATCCACACTCTATCACGCCCGCGCCGGTGGAGACATGCTCCTCCGGCCAGGCGAGGGACGACTGCATTGGCTCATCAGCGAAAGTGTCACCCGTTGCTTCTCGTGCTGATCGCCTGCGTGCTGGCATCCGGTCCGCTCCCCTATGCCGCGGCCCAGAGCTCCTGCGGGGCCTGGCGAGGGGAGCCATCGGACGGAAGGATCCAGTTGGCGCAGGTCGGTGAATCACTGGGAGGAGAATGTCGCGGGGTCTTTATCCTCAGCGCGGAAACCGGCGCGCCGGGACTGGGCGCGCACACCCTTGAGCTGCACCCCACCCATACCAGCAACGCTCGCATCGAGTGGCTCCCCCAGAATGACCCGCAGGAGAGCCAGCACGTCGCGCTCCTGGTGCCATCTCTCGAATTGGAGTTACACGCGTTTCCCATCGACACGTACTCCGGGGCGCAGATTTTGCTGGCAGGTGACATGACCGCGGCCTCGGTCAGAGTCGATGCCGCTGGATTCCTGCTCAGGACGGCGCTGGCTCTGCTTGACCACGGCTCATGCGATAGCTCGGGGGAGCAGGTGGCCCACACTGCAACCATCGTATCGCCCGCGCTTGAGCCGGTTCTGCAACTGGTTTGGAGCGGAGACCTTGTCGGTGCAAGGGCGGGATTGCGCGACCTGCTGCCTCCGCTCCTCGAGCAGTCCTCCGCCAGTCTGCAGGCAGAGGACGCTGCCTGTGCGGCAGAGTCGCTGCTCGCTGCCGCTGGACAACCGGCCATCCTCCGGAAGCTGGAGGAGGCGTTTCTGGCCTGGCTTCCTGCAAAGCTATTCGGCTACTTTGAATACCAGAAGCAGCCAGCCCATCTGACGCTGGAGTATCTGGCCTCACCCGTGCCCACCTCCACACCAGCAGCTGCGACGCCAGAGCCTGCGAGTCCGGCAGAGCGCGAGGTTCTTGAGGTCCTGCGGCGGTACGAAGAGATCAGAATCCGGTCGCATGGGCCATCCCACGACATAACTGGGCTGGAAGAGGTTCTGGCAGAGAGCTCGCTGGAGAGCCATCTGGGCTCTGTCGAGTGGCAGCGAGAGAACAACGCCTACTACCTGATCACCGTGCACGAGTCGCGCGTGGAGGAGATCACCGTCATCAGCCCAACTCGAATTGACGTGCTGGTGGATAAACTAGAGTCGCGGGAATTCTACATCGACGGCAAACTTGGCAAAAACAACACCGTCTACAATGATCACTACCAGGTGCTGTATCAATTCAAACTGATCGACGGATCATGGTACATAGTGGATCGTTCTGTCACTACCCTGCCCACGACGCCAACGACCACCCCGGCCCCGGTTGCGAACGGCCCGGGAGGTGTGCTTTTCTCTGATCTCACCCTGACAGCACACAGGGCATGGGAGCAGCTCGCCTGTTGCGCTGAATCCTCCGCTGTGGTGTGTGCTGCCTGGGAGCCACTCCCAGGCCTGAAGCAGGGTGGGGTGTGAGGCCGGGGGCATGGGACGTTGTCGCCAGCAGGAGAGACCTGGCAGCGCGGTGGTCGTCGCGGGTTTGCCCACTGTGCGTCAGATACGCAGCCGCGATTTCGGGGTGACCTGAAGCCTGGTCACAGAAGGAGACGAAACGCATGGACTGTCCAAAGTGTGGAGCTCCAGCCCACGGTGGCAGCTTGTTCTGCATCAAGTGTGGCACGCCGCTGACTGCCAAACCATCGCCACCGGCCGGGCCGCCGCGGCCCAAAGGCAGGAGGCGGCAGGGTATCCTGATTGGGGGCGTGATCCTGCTGTTGGTCGCTGTTGGCGTGGGTAGTTTCTTTGCGTATCGTGTCTGGAGGCAGAGCCAAGATCTGGCCGAGCACTATGCCCTGGGCAGCACGGCGCTTCAGGCCGGTGACTATGGAACCGCCCTCCGCGAGTTGGGTTGGGTGTTCAAGCGCTCACCGGACTATGAGGATGTCCGGGCACAACTGAGAGCGGCGCAGGCGGAGGCAGACCTGGACGGTCTTTTCTCGGAAGCACAGGCACTCTATGAACAGCAGGAATGGGTGGCGGCCGTCGAGCTCCTGGTGGCGCTTCAAGCCAGTGATGCGGACTATCAAGCCGATGCGGTGAGGGGGCTACTGGCGACCGCGTACCGAAACACGGGCCTGGACCTGGTGGAGGGCGGGCAGTATGCGCTGGCAGTGGAGCAGTTTGAGCAGAGCCTGGAGTTGGCCACCGATGCCGAGGTAGAGAAGCAAAAGACGCTGGCCATGCTCTATCCCGAGGGCCTGTTCGCCCTGGACGGAGGACTGTTCGATAGCGCTATTGAGCTGTTGGGCGAGGTCTATGCTCTGGATCCCGGATACGGGGAAGTGTCTGGCAAGCTCTATGGGGCCTGCATGGCTGCATGCGCGGCGCTGAAGGATGTTGGGGACTATGATGGGGCCGAGGCAAGATGCCTGGCTGCGCACGAGTTGAACCCGACAGACAGTGAGGTGGCAGTGCAGTTGACGCAGGTGGCCTTCCTGCGTACGCCAACGGCAACCCCTACCCGCACGCCCACACCGACGCCGACAAGCACGCCAACGCCTGTCAAGACACCGACGCCGACGAGCACGCCCACGCCGACGCCGACCGACACGCCGAAACCGGAGGTATGCCGAAACCCCAGCGTGGGCACCATCGTCTTCAAGCGCCAGAACCGCTGCGATCCAGTGGGCGGTGCAGGCTGTGGCGCCGAGCAGATCTGGGTGATGAACGGCGATGGCTCGAATCAGAAACCGATCTGCAACCCAAAGGACTATGATTGGGCCCTGCTTCGCGACCGCACATCCAATGATGGCACCTGGCGACTCGATGTCGCTGGATGGCAGAATGACATCGCGCGAGTGTGGCTCAGCGGCCGGCCGGCCGATTGGATCATCACCAATGGGGCCGTGGACTGGGACCCGGCTCTGTCAGCCGACAATTGGTGGCTTGCCTGGGTGACCAACCGCAACGGCAACGACGAGATCTTTATCAAAACAATGGATCCACTGGACCAGAACCAACGACGGCTGACGGTGAACGCGTGGGAGTGGGACAAGCACCCGAGCTGGTCGCCCAACGGTCGCAAGATCGCCTTCTACTCCAACCGCGCCAACAAACTCAACGAAGCGACGCGCCAGATCTGGGTGATGGATGTTGTCAACGATCAGGGGGTGAACCTCAGAAACCTGAGCAACAACCCCAAGAAGGTGGACACCGACCCTGTATGGATAAAGTGGAAGATCCCGTAGCGGCGCAGGCTTGGGGCAAGGTATCGTGACTACGCCGCTGCTGTCAAACATCACAATTCGCGGCTCTGGGTCAGGGTAGGTCAGGAGTCGAGGGGGGTCTCGATGGAGTGTCCCAATTGCGGTGCGCGGAACGCTGAGGGAGCCAAATTCTGTATCAAGTGTGGCGCCAATCTGTTACAGCCGTGTCCCAATTGCGGCGCAGGAAATCGATCTGGCGCCCGTTTCTGTGACGAATGCGGGCATAGCCTACTGTCTGATGAGCCTGATAGGTCAGATAGGCCGAAAGGCCGCAGGCGCAAAGCTCTTCTGGCTATCGTGGGGCTGATCGTGGTGGTTGTTGCCCTCGGAGCGATTGCGTGGTTCCTGTGGGGCGAACTGAACCCAAGACCTACGCCAGAGCCCGGCGAATCAACTGACCAAGTCGACACCTCGCCCGGCTGGATTCTCCACGCCGTTCAAGCCGACGATGGAGTCACTCTTGAGCCGTGGCTCATCGTCCGAGACATCGAAGGCGAAGAGGTGGGCCAGATCCCGTTGCCCGGCCCGCCTACCTTCAGAGACTTGTATGCGCTTGCGAGCAACCTAGTTGCCACAGTCGAGAACGAATGGTTGCTGCTAAACACATCCGACTTCACGGCCGAGACGTTGGCGATTCCGGCTGAGGAAGCCGCAGACCTCACTCTCAACAGCGGGGTGATTCTTCCGAGGTGGCCCCAGAGACACGCAGTCCTGAGCAACCTGCGGGGGACGAGCGCCTACCTTGTCAACCTGAATACCGGAGCAGTGTTCGACTTGCTGTCAGTAGATTCAGAGATGGAGTATGTCATCGGAGGCCAATTCTCTCCCCACGAGGAATACCTGGCCCTCTGGGCCGATGCCGGTATCTGGTTGCTGGACACAAACCATCCCGAACAGTCGCGCAAGCTCGAGGACAGCTCGATATGGAGCCTCAACTTCTCGGACGATGGCACGCGCATCGCCTACATCCAGCAAAGCAGCGACGGCCCGAGCGAGGTGGTCGTGGAGAGCACTGCTGGTCCCAGCTCAGAGGTGGTCCTTGCAGACGACTGGTTCGACAGCGTCGATTTTGTGCCGGGGCAAGAGGAGCTGGTCGTGATGCGCGAAGAGGCGTTGTCTCTACTCTCGCTCCTCAGCGGCGAGGAGCGAGAGCTATTGGCACTCAGCTCCCGTTATCGCCCCCGGTTTGCCCCCAGTGGCCGCATGCTTCTGGCCGGCGCGTCGGATGAGAGGGGTTGGCACATCGTCGATCTAGACCAGGGCACCAGCCGGGCGTTAGATGACATAACTGGGTTAGACTTGTGCTTTTACGATGCTTCCGCGCGCTGGGCCCTGTTTCGTGAAACTATGGCCTGGGCAGCAGGGGTTCAGGTCGCAGTTCTGGATCTGGAGACTGGAGCGGTGGTGCCGCTCAGGGGCCTGGACAGCGAGGCTTTATTCGGGGGGGCATCGATACGCAGCACATCATCCGACGGGAGGCGGTTGCTTATGCAGGGACTGGCAGACTCAGAAACGGGAAGGGAGTACTGGCTGGTCATGGCTGATGAGGGTGAAGCCCGTCTGCTCGCCGAAGGGCAGGTTTCAGGGGCCAGTCTCTCGGCCGACGGGAGGTGGCTCGTCTACAGCCAATGGCATGAAGATCAGAATATCAGGGAGCTCATCCTGCTCGATGTCGACTCGGACGAAAGGCGATCGCTGGGCGAGGGCTTTGCACCCGTCTGGGTCCAGCCCTGAGCAGGTCTAGTGGGGACTCGGAAGGCGATCGATGTATGGCTGATGACCGGGATAGGAAACAGGCTCTGGACGTCACCGCTGCAATCCTATTGGTTGTGCTTTGCGCGAGTTGGGCCCTGCAGCAGGTAACCATCAAGGTTGCCAACCAGGGCGTGTCACTGATCCTGCAAGCTGGTATCCGGTCGATCGGCGCGACGGTGCTTCTTGGGATCTGGATGGCAGTGCGCCGCAAGCCGATACGGGAGCGGGACGGCACTTTGTGGTGGGGCATCGCAGCGGGACTTCTCTTCGCGGGAGAGTTCCTGCTGATCTACTGGGGCCTCGAATTCACGCACGCATCGCGTGCCGTCATCTTTCTCTATGTGTCGCCCTTTGTCGTCGCACTGGGCGCGCAGCTCTTTATTCCGGGCGAACATCTGCAAAGAATCCAAGTCCTCGGTCTCTGTTGTGCCTTTGTCGGCATCGCCGTGGCGTTCAGGGACTCGCTCAGCCTGCCCACCCAGCGAATGCTTACCGGCGATGTCATGCTTGTGGGGGCGGCTGTGTTGTGGGGGTCTACGACCGTACTGGTCAAAGCCAGTCCGCTTGCCAGGATCGACCCAGGCAAGACCCTGCTCTACCAGCTTGTCGTCTCTGCCATCGTCTTGCCGGTGGCGTCCCTGGTGATGCATGAGCCGGGTGTCGTCCTGATGACCCCCCTGATCGCCGCTTGCCTTGCCTACCAGACGGTTTGGGTCGCATTCATCACCTACCTGGCCTGGTTCTGGCTCGTCCGCCGCTACCCCGCTTCGCGTCTCGCCTCGTTCACCTTTCTCACACCACTTTTCGGCGTGGTTGCCGGTGGTATTCTGCTGAACGAGCCCGTTACGAGTCTCCTATTACTATCGCTCGTCTTGGTTTGTGCAGGCATCTACCTGGTGAACCGCCCAGGATCAACCAAGTCCCAGCGTGACTCGCGTTAGAATCCAGTTCGAGGGTCGATGACTGGGGGGGGCATCTTGCCCATAGCCTTCGACAAGTGGTTCAGCAACGCCGCGCCTTGACCACCGAGCCGCTTGGCTTACACGATAGCTCGTCCAGTGCTACCTGACCTGCACCGTGACTTTGCATGGGGGATAGGGGTAGTTTCCTTCTACATTCACGACCGTTAGTCTGAGGCTGTAGCGAGCTGGTGGCAGGCCGGAGACATCCCAGATGCCCAGCAGCCCCGCGTGGACCGCTGTTTCAGAGCTGGCGATCCAGTGCCAGGTGCTTTCGGCATCGCCTTCTCGCCGGTATTCGAACTTGTAGTAGTCGAAACCCTCGATGTTGGCCGTTCCCTCGATCTCCACCTGCCCCTCAACCACCTGGCCCACCAGCGGAGCTGTGAGACGGGCTTGGGGATGTGGGCAATCAGGCAGGGGAAGCGAGCTACTCCCTCCACCGTCAGGGGTCGCTGCGCTCTCGGGAGTTGGCAGGCCCGGAAGGGATACCGGTTCTGCTGTCGCTGTAAGCCTGGCGGGGCGGTTGGCCGGGATCGGTGTGAGGTAGGTCGGGTCGTCCGGGTCGATGCTGGGAATCCGCACGGGACGCCGGTGTCCGAGATACGCGACACGAAAGTCCCCGGGCGCCGCAATGACAGATCCGGCGGCATCCACAATGGCGCTGCTCCCCAGAGAAGCCCAGTCCCGGGTCGTCTGCCATGCCAACTGCCCAAAGGGCAGAGAGCTGGCGGAGGTAAGCAGTACCGCGCTGAGCAGAACGATGTAGCTCACGGTCAGGAAGATGAGCACGCCCTTCAGGCGTATCTGGCGCAAGACCTTCCAGGCGAGGATCAGGCTCCAGACGAACAGCGCCACAGCCAGTAGAAACAGCAC
>JBFFCR010000103.1:0-10711 GCA_041559855.1 Anaerolineae bacterium
AAACGCGACTCCGGAGAGGGTAGGTTCGGCATCCTCAACGCACAGGCCGCCGCCATATGCAGCGCGATTGAAACTGAACCCGATGCTGGACAGGTGATAGGGACCGGACTCGCTGAGGAATAGGCCCCCGCCGGAGCCACTGGTCGCTTCGTTGTTGACAAAATAGGCGTCAATCAGCGTGCCCTCGGGCGAGTTGATGACATAAATGCCGCCGCCATCCTCGCTGGCAACATTGCCCGCGAACAAGGTGCCGTTCTGGATGGTCAGAGCGGCATCCTCCAAGTCTTGATCGTCGACATACATGCCGCCGCCCTGGACGGACGTGTTACCTGTGAATTGGGACGCACCTATGGAGGCCGCATTCCCGGTGGAAAAGATGCCGCCGCCCGCGGTGTCGGCGTGGTTGGTGTTAACGGTGACATTAGACAGTGAGTACTGGCTCTGCTGGGAGAAGATGCCGCCACCCTGATCGGAAGCGTCATTGGCTAGCAGGGTGGTGGAACTGAGGTTGAACCGGGACTGGTCAACGTAGATGCCGCCGCCATCTGGGGCCGCGTTGGACTCGAACCAACTGCTTCCCATCGTGGATAGGGCATCGGACTGAACATAGAGACCACCACCCGACTCGCCGGCGGAGTTGTCCTCAAAGGTGAGGTTCGAGAGGCTGTGCCCGAGAGAGGTGACCAGCGACATGCCTCCGCCACTAGTTCCGGCCTCGTTGTCGATGAACGTAAGGCCCGTTACGGAACCGCCAAGATCACCCGCTTCGGTGGTGTAATAGAGCCCGCCGCCACTGAGCCCGGCATAGTTCTCTTGGAAGGTGACATTGGAAAAGTAGGGGCTGCCGCCGGTGTTGTAGATGCCCCCGCCGTATCCTGCGGGAGACTCGAGGACGTGGCAGGAGGCTCTGTTCCCCTGGATGCGCAAGTTGTTCAGCGTGGGGGCGGCGTCCTCGCTGCGGATGCCACCGCCCTGGCAGTGAACCTCGTCCGTGTCCGAATCGGCAGATCCAGCAGTGATGGTGAACCCGTCCATCACGGCAGATTTCATGACATCCTCTGCGGTGACGACGTGGTAGCTGTTGCGTCCCTCGATGCCGGTGGTGTCGTTCTGGTCGATGTCTCCGCTGAGCACGGTGACGTTATTGTCTGGGTCGCGATCCACCCACTCCACATCGCCGACGGACGGATCGAATCCGCCATAGAATTCCACACCCTGCTCCAGGCGGAAGGCTTCTTCCGGGTCGTCGGCGATCTGCCCCCAGCCCTCGTCGGGATAATAGACCCCCGCGGCCACCCAAACCTCTCCGCTGACGATTCTGGCGAGGGCATCATGGATGGTGAGGCAAGCATTCTCCCAGCTCGAGCCGTCTGCCAAGCCTGTGGCATCTTTGTCGACATATATGGGGCCTGGCGGTTCGGCCGGGGAGGCGGGATTGTCCTGGGCCAGGCTAGGGAGCGCCAGGGTGAGCAAAGCGGCAAGGACAGACAGGAGCGATAGTGCCGCCGTCGCGGGTGCGGGTCTGTGCTGTGGATTCATGGGATTTCTCCTTTGGGTTTTGCTCTTTTGCCGTGCAGGGCAGAAGGAAGATGCGATGCCAACCTTCCCTGCACCGGCCGGATTCGAGATCGATTCAATCTGACCGTGGTGCGTGACAAGGTCCTGCACCGGTGCGCTTGCGGCACAAGGAGGTCACTCGCACAGCGGCCCGGGGTCTGGGGGTTCAGGTGAGCGCAATGGCCGTCCATGCGCAAGATCCTCCTGGAGCCGGACGTAAGCAGTATACCATAGAATGGTTTCGATGGCAATAGTTCGATCTGATGGATCAGCTACCGGCTATTCTCAATGAGGCAGCCATGCACGTCCTTCGCTCCCACTGGATGCTCCAGCCACTCAGCGAAGCCGAATCTCGCGCAGCAGACGCTCCCGCCAGCGGTGGAGGCTTCGCATCAGCCTGATGAAGCGACCCTGCTCGTAGCCGCGAACTAGTCGCCTGAGTTGCGCATTCTCTGCCTCAAGGACGGCCAGTCTCGCGTATCCGTCCCTCTGGGCCTGATCCAGGACGCAGGCAAGATCCGCGGCGAATCGTGGGCCGCAAAACGTGGCAGTGGACCGATCATCCATAGTATGGGAGAGGGTGGACAGGAGGTGCTCGTAGCCCTGCTTGGCGATGACAAAGCCGCGGCGATAGGCGGGTTCACGCCGGTCGCCGGGCGAATAGTGCCGGTTGTAGAAGCGATTCAAGTGTGCCAGGAGGGCGGGTGAGGTTTGCGGCGCAAACTGCAGCATGATCAAGGCCAGCCAGTTGGGGAGGTACCCATCGGCAAACTCGATGGACGCCAGCCCGCGTTGCGCCAGTAGGGCTCGCAGGTCGCCGGCGGAGGGAAGGCCCTGCTCGAAATGCTCCTCGAGCTGGAGGTGGACGCGGCCGGTGGCAGCCAGGTATTCGCGCAGACCGTACTCTGCCTGCCCTGTCTGTTCAGAAGAGAAGGGGCCGATCATGATCACGCAGTGGCTCGCGACGCGGAGTAGCTCATCCACAAAGGCGGGCCGCTCGGGTCGGGGGACGTGCTCTAGAGTGTCGCTGGCGACCACCAAGTCGAAGGCTTTGGCTCTGAAGGGCAGTGCTGCGCCGCTGGCTCGTACATAGCTGGGCAGCATGCTGTCGGCAAGATCGGTGACAACGGTGCGGTCGGAAGGCAGGAACTGCGCCAGGGGGGCCATCGTCTGGCCGTTTGGGGTCATGGCAAAGCCGCCAACGTCCAGGACGCACAGTTGTGGCTTGTTCAGAGCATCTCTGAGCGAACCTGCGATCTCGGCAACGGCGTGGTAGCGCTGGTATTGATCAGATGGCAGGGTCAGGAGGTCCAGAGCCACAGCTGTGGCCTGCCCCGCGGGCGCTTTGTGGGGATGTTGTACAGACTCGTAGTCCACAGTTCTCAACCGTACTCTGCCAGGAGGTCGCGCTACCTGGGTGGCCGTCTATCCAACCACGATGTTGACCAGCCGGCCCGGCACCACGATCACCTTCCTGACGGTCTTTGAGCCGATGTGTCGTATAGCACCCTCGGTCTCCAGCGCCAGCCTACGGGCGGTTTCATCGTCGACATCCACTGGCACCTCGACACGGTCACGCACTTTGCCGTTAACCTGGACGATCAGGGTGATCGTCTCCTCGGCCGCCGTCTCCTCGTCCCACTGGGGCCAGGCCTGCGTATGTACCGAGTAGGGCCGCCCAGTCTTGGCCCACAATTCCTCTG
The DNA here is from genome assembly GCA_041559855.1 of Anaerolineae bacterium. Taxonomy (GTDB): domain Bacteria; phylum Chloroflexota; class Anaerolineae; order JAAYZQ01; family JAAYZQ01; genus JBFFCR01. Next base: position 3,261 of record JBFFCR010000103.1, read on the forward strand.
CAATGTGGGGACAGGCGGGGGCCAGCAGCAGGAGCAGTGTCTCTACGGCTTCCTCCCAAGCTTCTGTGCCGTACACCGCAGTGTCCTTGCCCTTGAGCATGGTGTTGTTCAGCTCCATCAGGTTGGCAATGTAGGTGTTGAAGCTGAATTCCTCCATATCGCGGGTCGCCTTGCGGATGGCTTGGTGGACCCGGCGCTGGAGAGCGCGGACAGAGCCTTCATCCGGCGGCAGGCTGGGCGCCGCTCCCGGCTCTAACACACAGTCCCACACCCGGTGCAGAAAACGAACCACGCCTTCGATGCCTTTGGAATCCCAGGGCCCTCCCTGATCCCAACGCCAACCGAACATCAGGTAGCCGCGGACGGTGTCGGCGCCATATCGCGCCACCAGATCGTCAGGCGACACCACGTTTCCCCGGCTTTTGGACATCTTTTCGCTGTCCTCACCCAGAATGATGCCCTGGTTGCGGAGTACGGTCATCGGTTCGTCGAGGGCGACGATGCCGAGGTCGCGCATGACCTTGGTGAAGAAACGAGTGTAGATCAGGTGCATCGTGGCGTGCTCGATACCACCGGTGTAGACGTCCACAGGCAGCCAATAGTCCGCCTCGTCCGGGGCGATAGGCGTCGAGTCAGGTGTGGCGGGCTCTCCCGCGCGGTAGTAGGGGCTAAGATAGGCGTACTGATACCAGGAAGAGCACATGAAGGTGTCCATGGTATCAGTCTCGCGAGTGGCTGGCTTGCCGCAATTCGGGCAGGTGGTGTGCAAGAAGCCTTCGTGGAACCTGAGCGGGCTCTCGCCCGTGGGCCGGAATTGGGCATGCTCCGGCAGCAGTACCGGCAGGTCTTCGTAGGGTACCGGCACCGTCCCGCAATCCTCGCAGTATACCATGGGAATGGGGGCTCCCCAGTAGCGCTGGCGGCTGATCAGCCAGTCGTGCAAGCGGTAGTTGACCTTGGCGTGGCCTTTGCCCTGCTCCTCCAGCCAGTCTGTGACGGCCTGTTTCGCCGTGTCGCCCGGGGTGCCGCCAAACTGGTCCGAGTTGATCATGGTGCCATAGTCTGCATGGAAGAGGACATCACGGTAGAAGGGCAGGCTCCACATCATCTCCATGACGGTGCGGTACTTGATGGCACCGCCCTCCAGGACCTGGCAGCGAGCCATGATGGCGCGGTCGGCCGCTTCCGAGTCGAATTCGACGAGCGCATCCTGAAAGATAAAGAGCCAGCGCCCGCCAACGATCTCGCTCCAGCTTCCGAGCGTGAGGTGCTTCTGGACAAGCCCGGCGTATTGGTCGGCCTGCGTCGCGCGCAGGGTCACATATAGACCGGTAGCGTTGGTCTCGAAGCTAAAGCCGGCGCCCGCGAGTGCAGATTCCAGCCCCTGCTCTGCCGAGCCGGCAGGCACGTAGCTCTTGCAGATGCCGTCGGGGCGGTCGATGACGGGGATAATGGACAGGCCGAACTTGAGCGCGAACTGAAAGTCCCGCTCGTCGTGGGCGGGAACGGCCATGATAGCCCCAGTGCCGTAGGTCATCATGACATAATCTGCGATCCATATGGGGATGCGCGCACCGCTGACTGGGTTGATAGCGAATGCTCCCAGAAAGACGCCGCTCTTTTCCTTGTCGGTGCTCATCCGCTCGATCTCGCTCTGCCGGGCGGCCTGCTGCACATAGGCCTCTATCTCTTCCCTGTGCTCTGGGGTGACCAGCTTGGCGACGAGGGGATGCTCAGGGGCCAGAACCATGAATGTAGCACCCCACAGGGTGTCGGGCCGAGTGGTGAATACCACAATCGGGTCTCCCTGCTCAGAGTGGAAGATGACATCGGCGCCTTCGCTGCGCCCGATCCAGTTGGTTTGCATGGCCTGGACGCGCTCGGGCCAGTCGATCTGGCTGAAATCGAGCAGTTCGTCTGCATAGTTTGTGGTGCGGAAGAACCATTGCTCAAGGTCCTTCTTGATGACGGGCGTACCGCAGCGCTCGCAGTGCCGGTCCTCCCCCCAGACCTGCTCGCGGGCCAGCGTGGTGTTGCACTTGGGGCAAAAGTCCACTGGAGCTGAATCCCGATAGGCTATGCCCGCCTCGTAGAACTTGAGGAAGAACCACTGGCTCCAACGGTAGTAGCCGGGCAAACAGGATACTGCCTCCCGTTCCCAGTCGAACATGGCTCCCATAGTGCGCAGCTGGCCCCGCATCTTCTGGATGTTGGACATGGTCCAGGTGTGGGGGTGGATGCCGCGCTCGATTGCGGCATTCTCAGCGGGCAGGCCAAAGGCGTCAAAGCCCATGGGAAAGAGCACGTTATAGCCCCGCATGCGCATGAAACGGGCTCTCACGTCCGAGGGTGCCATGGCGTACCAATGACCGATGTGCAGATCGCCACTGGGGTAGGGCAGCATGGTCAGGGCATAGTGTTTGGGCTTGTTGGGGTCAACCAGCGCCCGATAGAGGCTATCCGCCTCCCATCGGGTCTGCCACCTGGGTTCGATCTCCTGTGGAATATAGTCTTCAGCCATGCTCTTCTCCTCGACTGTGCGGGCCTTGGGCCAAGCCTGCGTGATTGGGCCAGGCGCATTATACACGGCATCGGTTGCCCCGTCAACTCCCGCACCGCAGGCCAGCCCCGGCTGTGCGAGGCGCTCTGAGAGGTTTCTGTAACTTGGCTCGCTTGGGGTAACGCGGACGAGACGGCGGCGTCGCGCGCCAGTGCGGGGCTACAACGACCGAGCCCCTGCCGCACACACCGGCAGGGGCCCTATGTCATTCCTCTGGTGGAGCTGAGGGGACTCGAACCCCTGACCTTCTGAATGCCATTCAGACGCGCTCCCAACTGCGCTACAGCCCCAAGCCCTTCGTGGTGAGTTAGTAAGGTTTGCTGGTGGAGCTGAGGGGATTCGAACCCCTGGCCTCTACAGTGCGATTGTAGCGCTCTCCCAGCTGAGCTACAGCCCCCCGACTCACTGACGTGCGACAGTATAGCCCACAATCTGGAGCTTGTCAAGAATACTCGCGGCTTGGGCTTGCGTTCTGGAAGGTGGTGTGGTATTCTTCTGCAGTACCTGGATCTCCCCCCAGGCAAGGAGGGCAAAGATGGTTCAGCTCAACCTGCAACGTGTCGAGGTCGGTCCCTGGCCGATGAATTGTTACCTGCTGAGGTGTCCGGAGTCTGGGGAGGTAGCTATTGTGGATCCCGGAGCGGACGCGGACACGATCCTGGCGGTGGCAGGCACATCTGTCGTACGTTGTATCCTGCTTACACATGGTCATCCCGACCATGTGGGGGCGCTTGACGCTGTCCGGCAGGCAACAGGCGCTCCCGTTGGCATCCATCCGGCAGACGCGGCGCTGTACGACGTACAGGCTGATTTCCCGCTGGTGGACGGGATGGAAGTCCGTGTTGGGGATGGGCTGGCTCGGGTTGCTCACACGCCGGGACATACGCCGGGGAGCATCTGCCTCCGGCTGAACGGCCAAGTTGTGGTGGGTGATGCCATCTTCCCTGGCGGCCCGGGCCACACGGCGACGCCACAAGACCTGAGGCAGAGCCTGGACTCTCTTGGCATGATAGTCTTTGCCTGGCCCGCTGCCACAGAGCTGCACCCTGGTCACGGCGGGCATACTACAGTGCTGGCCGAGCACGCCGCGTTTCTCCGCTTTGTGGCGAGCGGTCCTGCGGAAGACCTGTGTGGTGACGTGAGCTGGGCCTAGCTTGGCTGCCCCTCGTGCCGGACTGAGGGTTGCGAGATCGAGGGATTGGCAGTATACTGCTGGCTGCCGGGCGCTCTCAGCGGAGGGCATGGTGTTATCTACGGTCCGGATAGAGTAACCCCGGCAGGTGGAGATCTACCGAGTGGAGGATGGATGATCGGCCGCATCATCAAGGGCAAGTACAGAGTCTATGATGAAGTCGGTGCAGGGGGATTCGCCACTGTCTACCTGGGTCGCAACATGGAGACCAACGAGATTGTGGCGATCAAGGTGCTCAGCGAGCAGCACACCCGCGAGGCGCGCTATGTCGAGCGCTTCCGGCGCGAGGCAGGAATGGCAGAGCGCCTGCGCCATCCTAACATTGTCCGTGTCCTTGACCATGGCGTGGAAGATGGGATGCACTTCCTTGTCATGGAGTTTGTTGAAGGGCTGACGCTGGACAGGATCCTCGAACGCAAGGGCAGGCTGTCGGTTGAAGAGGTCCTGTCCTATGTGGATCAGGCCTGCGCGGGCCTGCAGGCGGCGTACGAAGCGGGAGTCGTGCATCGGGACATCAAGCCGGCCAATCTGATGATCACCCCCGGCGGCACGGTCAAGATCATGGACTTTGGGATCGCCCGAATGGAGACCATGTCGGGGCTGACTCAGAGCGGGGTATTCTTGGGGACCCCCCGCTATATTTCGCCAGAGATGGCAAGAGGAGTGGGTGCCGACATCCGGTCGGATCTGTACGCTCTGGGACTGCTCATCTACGAGATGCTGGCTGGCAAGCCCCCATTTGACGCTGACAACCCCTGGGCTGTCCTGCGCCAGCAAATCGAGGATCAGCCTACGCCGCTGCGTGAGATCCGGCCCGATGCGCCTACCTGGCTCGAGGAGGTTGTCTCGCGAGCCGTCGCCAAAGCTCCCGCCGACCGGTTCCAGACCCCAGCAGGAATGCAGGCTGCGTTGAAGACGCATTCAGCTGTTGCGGGCGCAGCAGGAAGTCGGGCGCCTGTTTTAGGACCCAGCAGTGCCCGTGTCGAATCGGACGCGGGACGGACGCGCTCCAAGGGCCTTCTCATCGGTTTGGTGGTTGCCTCGGTGCTCGTCGCTGCGGCGCTGATCGCATTGTTGGCCTTTGGCCTAGGAGGCGGCAGGGCGACGCCGACCGCAGTCGCGGGATCGCTTCCGGGAGAAGCCCAGTCCGCCGAGCCCTCGGGGATTGTGACGGTGCTGGTGGTGACCAACACGGCAGCGGCGCTACCGACAGCCGCCGAGCAGCCGCATACCGATACGCCTCAGCCAGAGCCGACTGCGACGGAGGTAGAGGCGTGGTCCCCAACTCCTCGGCCGACCGATGAACCGACCCATGAGCCGACGCAGTCTCCCTCCCCCACAGCCACACCGCCGCCCAGCAACACGCCGGAGCCTCAGGCCACGGCGACGACAGCTCCCACCGAACCTCCGCCTTCGCCTACGTCAGCGCCGGCAGCGGGGATCTCTGGCAAGATCGCGTTCAGCGCTGGCGGCGTGCTGCACGTGGTGAACGCGGCGACGGGCCAGGATCTGTTTGCGCCTATTCCCGACATGATTCAGCCGGATATTCGGGCCGATGGCGACTTGATCATCGTCAAGGGCTATCAGGGTGCCAGGACCAGTCTCTGGACGATTGATGCCAATACTGGCGCGTTTCTCCGCCAGCAGAGCACCTTCACCGATGACTATCATCCCTTCTGGTCCCCCGATGCGTCGCGCTATACCTACGACTCGGCCCATGGTCCAGGCGATGAACTGATCATATACGTTGCCCCTCTGAACAACATCGATGAGGAGGCGCACGACTGCCTTTTCTACGGCACTCAACCCCTCCTCGGTACGTCGCCAGTTTGGATGTACAACGACTGGATCGCTTTTACGGCCTGCGATTACTGGCCCGAGGGCTCTGGCGGCGCAAACTGTGGGATCTGGAGCGTTCCTAGCTGGAATGGCGCAAAGCCAGTCTCTCTGCACAGCGGCGGGCTATCGATGCGCGCCACCGATAACTATGGCGACAGCTTGCTCTTCATGAGCCTTGAAAGCGGGAACTGGGAGGTCTACACCATGTCCAGCACCACCGGTGGAAGTGGCCGAAACCTCTCCAACAGTCCGAGTTCGCAGGATGGCCTGGCGACATATTCGCCGGACGGCAAGTGGATCGCCTTTGCATCCGACCGCAGCGGCGCATGGGCGATCTGGGTTGTGAAGCCGGATGGCACGGGACTGAGCAAGCAGTTCAACCTGCCTGCTGCACCTTCACTGGACTGGACCCAGGAGCACATATCCTGGGGGCCGTAGAACAGCGGAACTGGCTCGTGGGAACCCGGTTTCCTGCAGGCAGGGCCGGGTTCTTGATCTGCCGGTAGAGGACAAGAGCGGCATGACGATCACCATCCTGGGGCTGGGCCCCGGAGAAGCCGAGCTGTTAACCCTTCAAGCGCGGGAGACTCTGTCTCGCGCTGGCGAGGTTTACCTGCGCACGCGGCGGCATCCGGCAGTGGCTGGTCTGCCCGCGCACCTCGTGCTGCACGATTTCGATCACCTGTATGAGACAGCCAAAGACTTTTCCGCTGTGTACGAGGCTATTGCCGAGCAGATCCTCATGCTGGGACAGCGTGATGGCGGCGTGCTGTATGCTGTTCCGGGGCACCCACTGGTGGGTGAGTTGTCAGTACAAGGGATCCTGCTTTGCGCTCGCGATGCTGGGCTCCAGGTGAAGCTGGTGGAAGGACTCAGCTTTGTCGAGCCGGTGTTGAGCGTGCTGGGACTAGATGCCCTCTCTGGTCTGCAACTTGCCGACGCCACCGAGGTAGCGGTTGCCCATCACCCTAACCTGGATCCCGACCGGCCCTCGCTGATTGGGCAGCTCTACGGGCGCCGACTGGCCAGCGAGGTCAAACTGACTTTGATGAATGCCTATCCAGAAGACTGGGATGTGACGCTGGTGCGGGCAGCGGGGATCGACGGTGGTGCATCCATCACGGTTCCACTCTACGAGCTGGATCGCGGTCATGTCTGTGATCATCTGACGACCCTTTACGTGCCGCCGTTGCCGCAGGGTGGGGGCTTGCCTGCCCTGCAGGACACCATAGCCCGGCTACGGGCGCCGGATGGCTGTCCGTGGGATCGCGAGCAGACACACCAGTCGCTCCGCGCCAATCTATTGGAGGAAACCTATGAGGCTCTGGATGCTCTGGATGCAGAGGACGCTGATAGGTTGTGCGAGGAACTGGGAGACCTGCTGATGCAGATTGTGATGCATATCCAGATTGCCACCGAAGAGGGCGACTTTCAGTCGGCTCAGGTTATAGGTGGGATCGATGCCAAGCTCAAACGCCGTCATCCGCACGTCTTTGGGACTCTGAGTGTGGAGGGTACGGCCGATGTGCTGCGCGCTTGGGAGGCGGTAAAGGCTAGTGAGCGAGCAGCCTCGGGACATGAGGACGGCCCAGGCTCGAGGCTGGACGGCGTGCCAGTCACCCTCCCGGCACTCGCTCGAGCTCAGGCTCTTGGGGAGCGGGCAGCGCGGGCGGGGTTCGATTGGCGGGATTTGGCTGGCGTGCTCGAGAAGATCGACGAGGAGGTAGGCGAACTGGCGGCAGCGGAGGATCGGGAAACCCAGGCGCGGGAACTGGGCGACTTGCTCTTCAGCCTGGTGAACGCTGCCCGCTGGTTGGATCTGGATGCCGAGAGCGCCCTGCGCGGTACGTGTGACCGCTT
>JBFFCR010000104.1:0-10709 GCA_041559855.1 Anaerolineae bacterium
CCGGCGCTTGAGCTACCCCCGCTGCCAGAGGACCTACCCGATGCCCCCTACTCTTCCCGTGTTGACTCGATACGAAACATGTTCATCAGCGATATCAGACGCTGCCTTCCGCCCGACGAAAAGGAGGACGCACTGTGACACTATCTGATCAAACGATCAGTGCTTTGCTGTTCTATTCAGAAAACTCGCTACCCCAGGAACGAGACCGGTACCCAGACACCATGCTCGCACAGATCTTGGGACTGAACCAGGAAGGCGGGAAACTCGATGAGCGCCGCTACCGCGGACACCTACTTGGGCAATTCGATGTCTCTGTAACCGGAACAATGGCGTATGACACCTTCATCGCGCGGTTATGTCTTGCGCTACCAGGAGAAGGGACCGAGGCGAGATGGGACCAATTGAAGAACGCGCATGACAGCATCCTAGGCGACTTGCTGAAGGATGACACGAATGCGATTCCCTGGGCGATAACGGTGCTCTGCTTCGCCGCCGTGCCAGCCAGCAGTGGACGTTCTCAACTAGCGACCCAACATCAGGCATTGGTAAGCACATATGGCCAACCGGGGTCCAGTGCCGAACCAGACAGCACACCGTACGGCTGGCTTTGGAGGGTGGTTGACGATACGCGCGCTCTCTGCCACGGCAAGGACACGTGGTGCCGTCATCTACTCCTGCTGATACCGAGCGATAGAGCTGCAAAGGCACTCGACCTGTTCGTCGATCCTCTTCAGCAGGGGTTCAGCCGTATTGAGCTCTATCTGCAAAAGTGCAAACATCACGCCCGCCAGCACGAAACCATCCGGCTTGAGCTGAATCAGGCTATCAGGACGCTTCAGGAGGAGATGGTCAAGCATCTGGGAGACATAGATTTCGGTCGACTTTACGAGAGACCTCAACGTCTGGAGCGAATCTCGTGGTATCTAATGCGCTTCTTGGCGCAGAAAGCGGCTGTTGAGATATTGCTGAACAGCCTGCGGAACAACTACACAGCCTATGGTGAGCATCTGGCCGGCGTGAGACTGGAAACACCGCTCTATGCACTGGAAGGAGAGAGAACCTTGCGCCGGATCGAACAGATGGAAAGCGATCTGCACAATGCCAGCGTGATCCAGGAAAGCACCTACGCCTTTCAAGAGCTGCAAAGGAGCGCTGAAGCCGGTCGGTTCGAGCGTGCCAGCTACCTATTGAGCGGCACAGTCGCTTTTCTGGCAGGGATCTCCTTGTTCGGCAGCTTTCTGGAAATCTGGGGACTGGCCGTTTCAAGCAGCGGCTGGGCCGCGCCTGCGGGTTGGCTGCGCATAGTGTTGAGCCTGGTCGCAAGTGTGTCCATCCCTGTGGCAGTCGCCAGCGTAATCGCTCGGAAGAGGGTCCCGGCCATCATCTCAATCTTGGTCAGCCTCGCCACGATTGCAGCCATGGTTGTTGGCACGCTTCTTGTCAACCGGTAGCCGTTCGTGCCCAGGGTTCCGTCAAAGTCATGGCAAAACTGAAATCGCTCGCTCGAGATCGCCAGATCTCGAGCATTGTGCGGCGGAAGGCAATCGGAGATTGCACGCAATCCACCGCGAGCACCCAGCCGCTTTGACGGGGCCCTACGGGCTTGGGATATTTGATTGACGCGCGCCACTAGCTGTGCTATAATGCAACTGTCGTTACACTGCATCGGCAATCGTTCCAAGACGCCGCACGGCAGCCCCTGACAGCGGGCATCGCGAACCATCACCCGCACTCGATCATGATGCAGTCGAGGATCCAGTTGGTGGTGGGAGGGGTTCCTGTTCAATCTCCCGAGTGCTCCGCCCTGGAAGGCAGCGGCTTTCCCCCGTATCACCCGGAAGATGCCCTGGAGCCCCTACTGCTCCATCGGCGGAGGCGCGTTTGCGCTTCCGGTCGGAGCCTGGCAAGGGGGAGGGACCATGTTCAATTTGCATGTTGTTCAGGCGAGGTACGGGGATTGCCTCATCCTCGAATACGGCACGTCCGAGGCGCCCCGGTACATCCTCATTGATGGCGGGCCCCAGCGCGTCTATGATGACGATCTCCGGCCCGTCCTGCAAAGGATCGCGGGCAAGGGAGGCGGCCTAGAATTCGTGATCCTGAGCCACGTGGACGACGACCACATCGTGGGCGTGCTGGATCTGCTGGCAGAGATCCGGCAACAGCGGGACAGCTCCTCGCCAGAGACCATCGCCATCGGCGAGATCTGGCACAACACCTTCAGCCAGACTCTCGGTGCCGGCATCGAATCGCGGTTCAACGCCTTTATGGGTGCGGCCGCCCCCTTGCGCGGGGCGATGAGAGCCTCCGACCGAATGATGCGCGATGTCGCCAAGGGGGACGAGCTCACGCGCGCGGCCGGCGCCCTCGGTATCTCCATCAACAGGCAATTCGACCCCGACCATCTCGTGTCTTTTGGGTTGACCAACGAGCCGGTGAGACGCGGGAACCTGAGCATCTGGATCGTCGCCCCGAACCGGACCAACCTGCAGAGTCTGAAGGAGGAGTGGTTGGAGTGGCTGGAGGAGCAGGAGGGCCGGGTTTTGGTGCGGGACATGGAGGAGGCAGAGAGGGCCGCCACGCGGGCTGACAGCAGCGTCCCCAACCTGAGCAGCATCATGTTCCTCGCAGTGGCGGACGGCAAGTCGGTCCTGCTTACCGGCGACGGGCGCGCCGACCATCTCCTCGACGGTCTGGCGCAGGCCGGGCTCCTCGACTCCAACGGCAGGCTCCACGTCGACGTGCTCAAACTGCCGCACCATGGCAGCCATAACAACATCTCCAAGGAGTTTCTTCAGGCTGTCACCGCCGACCGGTACGTCGTGTCGGCCAGCGGTCGCTACAGTCATCCCAGCCGGGAGACGCTGGAATGGATCGCCGAGGTAGCGCGGGAGCAGGAAAGGCCCGTGGAGATCGTGTTCACCAACCATACCAGCGCAGTGGACCGGCTGCTCGAACGGTACGATCCGGACGAGTACGGCTATTCCCTGACCGAATTGGCAGAGTTCGAGCACTCTTTGGTGCTCGAACTAGGGGATGTAGAAGAAGCGGGCGAGCAGATCACTGTGCTCGAAACAGGGGATGTAGAGGAAGCGGGCGAGCAGATCACGGTGCTCGAAACAGAGGGTGCAGAGGAAGTGAGCACCTTGGTGGAGGAGGGCCAACCTCGTCAACCAGAAAGGAGGGACATGAGCGGAGCAATAGGACGGTGGATAGCCAAGTTGCTGGAAAAGGTCAAGGCATTCTTTACAGGAAGTGGAGGCGATATGAACACGCTACCAAAATGGACCTTCATGGTCTATCTGGCTGGGGACAACAACCTGTCGGATGCCGGAGAGACAGATCTGCAAGAGATGGCAGCCGTCGGTTCTACCGATGAGGTCAACATCGTGGCCGAGTTCGACCGCATTGGCACCGAGGCGCACACCAAGCGCTACTATGTGAAAAAGGGCGAGCTTGAGGAACTTGTCGATTTGGGCGAGACCGACTGCGGCGACCCAAACGTACTGCTGCGTTTCATCCGATGGTCTGCAGAGAACTATCCTGCGGAGCGGTACGCGCTCATCCTGTGGAACCACGGCGGTGGCTGGGCGCCCTCTGACCTCGATCAAATCGCGACAGAAGTAAAGACGAAAGACTATGGCCGGAACGAGGGCGTCGACCGCAGTGGCAGCCGGCTTGGTAGGGCACTCTTCCGATCTACGTGGAAGGGCATTCTCAGCCTGGATAGTCCCGTACAACGCTCCATTTGCATTGACGACGGGAGTGGGCACTCTCTAGACACCGTGGAGTTGGGACAAGTACTGAAGCTGGCCGTGGACGCATTTGGCCAGCCAATTGACCTGATGGGCATGGACGCATGCCTGATGAGCAACTTTGAGGTCGCCTACCAGGCACAAGACTATGTGAAGTGCATCGTGGCCTCGGAAGAGACTGAGCCGTTCGACGGCTGGCCTTACACTGCGGTGCTCCAGAAGCTGGTGGACGAACCCGGCATCGCAACAACCGCCTTTGGTGCCCACATCGTCGATGCCTACATCGCCTCTTACGCCGACACGAGCAAGCATGTTACTCAGAGCGCATTGGACATGTCGAAGGTGGATACGCTGGCAGGGCCGCTGGACGAACTGGCCAATGCCCTGATAGCTCACCCGCCTACCCTAGAGGACAAGATGTGGAAGGCCCAAAGAAAGTCCAAGTCGTTTGCGGATGAGCAGATGTGGGACATCGCGCACTTTTGCGGCGAGTTGGAACAACACACGGCCGATGATGCTGTCAAGCAAGCCGCCACGAAGGTCATTGGCGCGCTCAAGACGGGAAGCGGCAACTTTGTGGTCGCCGAAGGGCACCAGGGCAACGACCTGGCGCACTGCCTTGGAGTCACTATCTACCTGAAGCCACCGAAATATGGATCTGGCGGAATCTCCCGCTACTACGCCGATCTGGACTATGCAGCCGATCACAGGTGGGACGAAATGCTGGAGGCATACCACGCAGCGTTATAATCGGAGGGCCCCGCGGTCACCGCGGGGCCCTCGTATGCTAAGAGGGGGACCAGGGCTGTCCGGTAGCAGGGGGTGGACCCGAATACTCCCGAATGCTCCGAAACAGCGTCGGAGACGCGAGTGTCACGTGTGAGGAGGGAGTAGATATGTCAGCAAGCAACGCATTTGCGCAAACCGCCCAGGCCTACGCGGATGGCGTGCGGGTCCTGTTCGCCGCCTCGGGCCAGCGTGCTGGCGTGCGCGGAGCCAGAGGCCCCATGTCCTACGAGGATTTGGCTGCGCAGGCTGAGCGGCTCGCGCCGGTGTCGGAGCAATTCACTCGGGAGGCAGAGGCCCGGCTGTCCGCTGAGGACCCGATGGCACGCATCCAGGGCTCGACGAGCCTTATGGCCAAGGCGCTCACCGACCTGCAGGTCAGCGCCTACCTGCTGCGCGCCGCCATGGACGAGGAAGCCGAGTACGGATTTGCCGCCAAGGCCGCGGAGCGGCAGCGAAGTCGATCCGCCCTCGGTCCCGAAGACGATGTCCTTGACCTGCTCCTCGGCGAGCCCCAGGAACTCGAACGCGCCGCCGAGAGGGGGGCGAAAGTGCTGACAAGCGTGTCCGTCGCCCGCACGGAGTTGTCCAACTCGGTCAACGACGCCATTGGCCTGATCTCCAGCCGCGCAGGCAAGGTTGGCCAGACGGCGTTGGGAGGTTTGGTGGGGATCGGCGGGGCGGAACTGGGCAAGGCGGCAGGCATCGTGGGCATGGACATCGCCAAAGCCCTGGGCCAGGCGGAGAAGGTGACCAAGTTATACGAGCTCTTTCGCGGCTATGTCACCAGCGCCATCGAGTCGCTGATCGCGCTGGTGGGCCGTCCCGCACTTGATGCCGCCATCGACAAGGCCCTGGAGTGGATCAACGAGCTCAAAGAGGGCGAGCTCTTTGGGAATCTGCTTCAAAAGCTGTACGGCTCCACCCAGACCATCGAGGAGCTACGTCAGGGAATCAGCGCCAGTCAGGCCGGGCTGGAGCAGTTTGCGGCTGCCATCGAAGACGTCGACAATCTGGATAGTGCCTTCCACCAACAGATCAAGCTGGCGGAGAAACTCCTGACGGGGCTGCGCTTTGTCGGCGGCATCTCGGTTGCTGCACTTCCGGCCAGCAAGTTGATCCTGGCGGGCGTCTATATGATCCTGGGCGCCTATATCGTCGCCGCTGGCGCCGACTATGTCGACGCCCCTAACCTGCGATTCATCAACCGGGTGCCCGGCGTGCGCGAGACAGTGGAGATCAGGCTGGCTGTCGCCTAGAAGGGAAGCGCCGTGCTGGTGCAACCCTATCACGAGTTCGCCCTGACGGATGCCTACCAGCTCATGCAGGGAGATGCGGCGTACGGGCCCGACTATGCAACGACCTACATTGCACCGAGATTGGCCTCGCTGATGGAGCGGTGCGGGCCGGAGACACCAGCCGGCGGCGAGACACCCAGCTAGGCCCAGGTGTAGCACAGAACACAGGAGGACAGAAATCATGCCGGTGCAGTACCTGAATTGCGACATTGACGCATTCGACCACGAGAAGGACGCCGGCGGCGAGCGTTTTTCGGTGCGGGTGGTGGAATCGCCGGGCGGACAGCACAAGATCGGAGGCGCCGAACAGGTCACGTTCCCGCCCGATCTCAGGGCTCAGTTGAGGCGTCTGGAGAAACGCAGCCTCGATCTGGGGGAGACGATCGACTTGGGCCAGCAGTTGGCCGGCCTGCTTCTGCCTCCCCGGGCGCGCAGGATGCTCGATCGCAGCCTTGACAGGCTCGATCCGGGGCAGGGGTTGCGCATCCGCCTGCGGCTCGACAGCTATGCCCTGTCCGACCTGCCGTGGGAGTACCTTTATATCCCCGCGCCGGATACCCCTCCCGAGCAGCGAGGACCCGAGGGATTCCTGGTCCTGGACCGGCGGGTGTCGCTGGTGCGGTACGAGCAGATGGAGCAACCAGCCGAGAGCCTGGCGCCTGTGGGCGATGGCTCCCTGCGGCTCGTCGCCCTGTTGGCAGCCCCAAGAGACTACCCCAAGCTGGATCTGGAGACCGAGCGCGAGAACATCGAAAAGGCCATGGCCGGGCTGCCCGGGATCGAGGCCAAATTCTTCCCCGGAGGAAGGGTGACCGATCTGGAAGATGCGGTGACTGCGGGCGCGCACATCTTTCATTTCGCCGGGCACGGTGACTTTGTGACCGAGATGGGCGCAGACTTTGGCACCGAGGAGGGCAATGGCGCCCTGGTGCTGGTCCGGGAGGATGGAACATCGGAGCTGTTCCCCGTGGAGAAACTGGGCCCGAACCTGGTAGGCCGGGACATCCGCCTGGCGGTGTTTGGCGCCTGCGAGACAGGCCGCCGGGATGGGGTCAATGCCTGGACCGGCGTGGCGCCGGCCCTGACCCGGGCCGGCATCCCGGCAGTGGTGGCCATGCAGTACTCCGTCAAGGACGCCAACGCCGTCGCCTTCAGCCGGCGGCTCTACGCGGCACTGGCAGCCGGCGAGACGATCGACGCGGCAGTCACAGACGGGCGGCTGGCGATCTTTAACCGCAGCGATCTGGATGAGCGGGATTGGGGCGTGCCTGTGCTCTACCTTCGAACCTCGGGCACTGATGAGGGTGGGGTGCTGTTCCCAAAGGAAGGGTCAGAAGCCGTGACACCACCCCCAACCTCACAGCCTCGTCGCACAAGGCCCCCCGTAGAAGCAGCGCGCGCAACGGACGTGGACAAGCGTGCCCTGCGCAGCGTGATGGTCAGCGCCTTCGACAATAACGAACTCGAAGCGCTGTGCTGGGACACACAAGGCCTGTTGGAGGAAGCCGGCATCACGGACGTGCCAGTGAGCTTGGAGCTTGTCGGCGGCGGGAGCAAGACCGCAATCGTCATGAACCTGATCAACTATCTTGACAGGCGCGGGCATCTGGACTACCTGGTCCAGGCCGTAGGCAACGTGCGACCAGGGCGGATCTAGCGTCACGCAGCTTCACTCTCTGCCAGGTGCTTCCACGAGCGCCCGCAACATTCGCGGGCGCTCTATTTGTGCCCCATCGTGCTCGAGGCCCCTCATTTGTCGGGCTGTGCCCCATTCTTATGCAGGCTTAACGCTGAATGTCTGTCAAAATCTTGACAAAACCAGGACATTGTGGTAAGATGGGTGCCAGCAGAACCTATTCAGGAGGTGAAAAGGGCCATGTCCATCCGGATTGTTACCGATAGCAACTGTGATCTGCCGGCGGATGTCATCCAGCAGCACCGCATTTCCGTGATCCCGATGTATATCAACATTGGCACCGAGAGCTACCTGGATGGTGTCGAGCTATCGCGCGCCGAGTTCTACGAGGGCCTGCCCCACTTTCACACCCATCCCATGACATCAGTCCCCGGTCCTGGGGTGTTTGTGGAGGCTTTCGAGACCCTGGCGTCTGAGGGAGCCACTGAGATTCTGTGCATCCACATAGCCACCAGCCTCAGCGCCATGGCCAACTCGGCCCGCCTGGCAGCCGAGCAGTGGGATAGGCTGCCGGTGACGGTTTTCGACTCGGGTAACCTGACCCTGGGCACAGGCCTGCAGGTGGTCGCGGCGGCCAAGGCTGCTGCTGAGGGGCGCACCATGGACGAAATCGTGACGCACCTGGAGGATCAGGCATCGCACACCTACTGCTTCGCCGCCCTCGATACCGTGACCTTCCTGCGACGAAGCGGCCGCTTGAGCCGACTGCAATGGGGCCTCGCTTCAGTGCTGCAGATCAAGCCACTGCTCAAGATGAACGATGGCGAATTCGACATGGAACGGGTGCGCACGCGCAAGGCAGCCCTGGCTCGAGTGGTCGAGCTGCTCGACGGCCTGGGTCCGCTGGAGCAACTGGCCCTGGTACACACACACGCACCCGAAGACGCAGAAGCTCTGGCGCGCCAGGCCACCCACCTGATCCCCGAAGGCGGGATATCGCTGTCGGCCGAGGTGACACCTGTCATCGGCACGCACATCGGGCCGGGCGCCGTGGGTTTTATCGCCGTCCAAGCGCGCACTGAATCCTAGGAAGAAGGAGCAAAGGCGATGGCATCAAGCGAGCCTCTCTTCAACCTGAAGGCCGTCGTACGCCAGACGGGCATCAAGCCTGATACACTGCGCGCCTGGGAGCGCCGTTACGGGCTGCCGGTGCCTCGCCGCTCTACGGGCGGGCACCGGCTGTACTCACAGCACGACATCGACACCATCAGTTGGCTTTCGGCCCGGCAGCAGGAGGGCCTGAGCATCAAGCGTGCGGTGGAGCAGTGGCGCCAGATCGAGGCGGATGGCCATGACCCGCTGGAGACGGTGGCTTCCTTTGCCACGACGAGGACCGCCGCGCCACGCCCCTATTCGACGGGCGAGACACTAGAGGGTATGAGCAGGGACTGGCTGGACGCCTGCCTGGCCTACGACGAGCAGCAGTCGACGCTGATCCTGAACCAGGCCTTTGCCCTCTATCCACCAGAGACGGTGGCCGTAGAGTTGTTGCAGAGGGCCGCGGCCCAGGTCGGTGAGGGCTGGTACCAGGGCGACGTGACGGTGCAGCAGGAACATTTCTGTTCGGCCCTAATCGTGCGCCGCTTGGAGGCTCTGGTGATGGCTGCCCCTCCGCCGACACGGCCCGGCCGGATCCTGATCGCCTGCCCGCCGGAGGAATATCATGTCATCGGCCCGCTGCTGCTCACCTTTCTCCTGCGGCGACGCGGGTGGCAAGTCCTATACCTGGGCGCCAACGTGCCCACAGAGCGACTCGAGACCACGGTGGCGGCGACCAAGCCCCAACTGGCGATCTTGGCTGCGCAGCGACTCCGCACGGCAGCCACCCTCGTCGAGGCAGCCGCGGTCCTGCAACAGGAGCAAGTTCCGCTGGCATACGGAGGGCTCATCTTTAACCTGGCGCCCGCACTCCGCAACCGCGTCGCCGGGCATTTCCTGGGAGAAGCCCTGGAGGCAGCCCCGCAGATGGTCGAATCGCTGATGAGAGCCCCGCATCCCGTACCCGCTGCCGAGGAACCGTCGGCAGCCTACCACAAGGCTCTGGACCGCTTTCAGGAGCGCCAGCCGCTCATCGAGGCGCAGTTGGTCCAGAAGTTGGGCAGAGCGGCCTTGTCCTCAAACCACCTGGACGTGGCCAACCGGGAAATAGGCCTCAGTATCGGTTCGGCCCTTGCCCTGGGCGACATCCATTTCCTGGGCTCGGATATGGAGTGGGTGAGAGGGCTGCTCAAGAACTACCAGGTGCCGGATGAGGCCATGGCTGTCTATCTACGCGACTATCAGCAGATTGCCGCGGAACATCTGGGCAGGGAGCACCCTGTTGTCGAGTGGCTGGGTGGACTGGACAACTGATACACGCCGGGCGAAGGCCGGTAGATGATCGCTGCGCAGCCGCCGGCGGGCAACGACGAATTCATACATGGGGGAAAGATGACCAAAGTACGCGATAACGAGACTGCTCCAGATTTCACACTAGCTGACACTGAGGGACAGGATATCACGCTGTCCGCTTTCCGGGGCGAGCGACATGTGGTCCTGGTCTTTAACCGGGGATTCATGTGACCGTTCTGCCGCCGGCACATGGCGCAGTTGCGCCAGGACTATCAGGAATTTGTGGCTCGCGATGCGGAAGTGGTCGTGGTGGGGCCAGATAGCGAGTCTGCTTTCAAGGACTACTGGAGGCGAGAAGAACTCCCCTTCGTCGGGCTGGCGGACCCAAAGCACACCGTTGCCCTGCGCTACGGTCAGGAGGTCAAGCTGCTCAAGTTCGGTCGCATGCCAGCCATGATGGTCATCGACAAGGCGGGACAGGTGCGCTACAAGCATTACGGGGATGCCATGTCCGATATACCCCCCAATCCGCAGATCCTGGCCATCCTCGATACATTGAATCAGGAAAACGCCCGGGCGTGAGCCCGTGGGAGGAGCTATGAAGATCGGCATTGTCGGCACGGGCATGGTCGGCTCCACTGCTGCCTATACCATGGTTCTGCGCGGTGTCGGCCGCGAGATCGTGATGGTGGACATCAACAAGAAGCGCGCCCAGGCAGAGGCAGACGACATCTTTCACGCGGTCCCATTTGCCCACTCGCTCGAGGTCCGGGCAGGCGATTATGCCGACCTGGACAGCAGCCGCGTCGTCGTCCTGGCGTCTGGCGTCTCTCAAAAGCCAGG
>JBFFCR010000105.1:0-10600 GCA_041559855.1 Anaerolineae bacterium
CAGACCCAGGTTGAGGTCGACATACCTGCTACGGATGATGGTTGGATCACCTGCGCGGTCGATGCTGCCCCCTACCACGGACGCAGCGAACAACCCCTGATCACCCGGCTCGCCCCCCAGCGCAGTGATCGCGCTCGAGCCCAGCGTTAGCAACACAACCAGCAGTACCATCGCAAGGTTCCTGGCAACGGCCCTTGTCTTCGGATTCATGAACCCATTCCCCCCTTTGATCTCTTGCTGCCAGTATATCAGACAAGACGGGTCCTGCAAAATTCCAGTTGACACAGTGAGTCCGCTGTGCTATAATCCGCCCGCAGTCGCGCTGGGGGCCCCAGGCAGGTCGGCCCCAACCGGATAGCGGCCTCCAGCCATAGAGACGTCGCGCTGACATGTCTCTAGCAACGCTGGGGCATCGCAGTAGGCACTCACAAGAGACTCCCCACCGAGTTGCATACGTCATCGGAGGCAGGACATGCTGGATCTCAATCTGATACGCGAAAAACCCGAGTTGGTCAGGGCCGCTATGCGCGACCTGAACGCCGAGGCGCCCATCGACCAGATCCTGGAGCTCGATGTCCGCCGGCGCGAGCTGCTGACCGAAGCCGAGGCGCTGCGCGCCGAACGGAATACCGTCTCCAAGGAGATCAGCCACAGCAAGGACAAGGAGGCGCGCCAGGCCAAGATCGAGGAGATGCGGGTCGTGGGCGCGCGGATCAAGGAGCTGGAGTCGGAGCTCAAAGAGGTCGAGGCAGAATTGTACGACGCCCAGCTCCAGGTGCCGAACCTGCCGGGCCCCGGTGTCCCCGTCGGCCCTGATGAAGAGCACAACGTCGTCGTGTGGGAAAAGGGCGAGCCCCGCGACTTGAACTTTGAGCCCGTGCCCCATTGGGACCTCGGTCCGACACTGGACATCGTGGACTTTGAGCGCGGGGTCAAGCTGTCGGGCACCCGCTTTTACGTGCTGAAGGGACTGGGCGCGCGGCTGCAGAGGGCCCTCATCACCTGGATGCTTGACGTGCACCTGGCCCAGGGCTACACCGAGATCTACCCACCCACCATGGTCCGCCGAGAGATGATGGTGGGAGCGGCGCAGCTTCCCAAGTTCGCCGACAACATCTACCACGATGCCGAGGACGACTTCTGGTGGGTAGGCACCGCAGAGATCCCACTCACCAACCTGCACCGCGACGAGATCCTACCGCCCGATGCCCTACCGCTGAACTATGTGGCCTACAGCGCCTGCTTCCGCCGCGAAAAGATGTCCGCTGGCCGGGATGTGCGGGGCATGAAGCGCGGGCACCAGTTCGACAAGGTCGAGATGTACAAACTGACCACGCCCGAGACATCGTACGACGAACTGGAACGGCTGGTCGCCGACGCAGAGGCTGTGTGCCAGGGCCTGGGTATCCCCTACCGCCTGATCGAGATGTGCACCGGTGACCTGGGCTTCCAGGCAGCAAAAAAGTACGACCTGGAGTTGTGGGCGCCCGGCGTGCAAGAGTGGCTGGAGGTCAGCTCCCTCTCCAATTGCACCGATTTCCAGGCCCGGCGGGCCAACGTGCGCTACCGCCCGGAACGGGACGCGAAACCGCGCTATGTCCATACGCTGAACGGTTCGGGGCTGGCCCTGCCGCGAGTGATGATCGCCGTCATCGAGAACTACCAGCAGGCCGACGGCAGCATCCTGGTCCCTGAGGTGCTGCAGCCCTACATGGGTGGCGTCGAGGTAATTGCGTAGCTCCGTGCCATCCTGCTGAGCATCGGCATCCAAAGCTTCCGGAACCTTCGCGGGTCTGCACTTGCTGACCTATGATGGCGCGGGGCCACCGCTCCGCAACCGCCCCCCCAAGGCTCAACTGCTCCCTGTTTTGACAAATGACCGGCTCTCTGCTATACTGGCCCAGATGCGCCGGAGAGGGAGTCCGGCCGCCTCGTCACGGAGGGATGGCCGAGCGGACGATGGCGACGGTCTTGAAAACCGTTGTGGCCTTACGGTCACCGGGGGTTCGAATCCCTCTCCCTCCGCCTTACAAAAGAAATAGCCAGGGGAGGTGCCGGAGTGGACGATCGGGGCCGCCTGCTAAGTGGTTGAGGGGTGATAAGCTCCTCCCAGGGTTCGAATCCCTGCCTCCCCGCCTACGTGCCCTCGTAGCTCAGTGGATTAGAGCGTCTCCCTGCGGAGGAGAAGGCCGCGCGTTCGAATCGCGCCGAGGGTGCCAAAATCAAGGGGCTCCTGCGATGGCAGGAGCCTCTCTGTATGTTAGAACTCGGAAGACTGCTTGCACTCAATCCACGGGCATCGACCAGTGGATGGTGTGAAACCGCCACTGGCCTTCCGCCCGAACCAGGACAGCAGTCAGGACAAAGGGCCAGGCATGACCCATGCCCTTGTGCCGCTCGCGGACTCGCCTCATGCCAAAGTGGGTGGCCTCCACCAGCCGCCCATCCGCATCCAGATCCGCGCTTTCGAGGAGATCCTTCATCTGCTCCAAATAGAAGGGAAGCGCCTCGTCAAAGGTCCCTGTCTGCGTGACCTTTCCGGTGGTCGACAACCACGCCACATCGCTACGTACGTTGATATGTGCTCCCGCCACATCGATCGAGACGTCCCCCCAATAGGTCCAGTCCGATTCGATGATCTCGCGGAGCGCCTCGAGCCCCTCGAACCATTCGGTTCCACCCCGTTCAGCGGCGCCAATGCCGATCAGCTCCGCATCGTCCTGGGCGAAAAGCTGCATGAACCCGTCCAGCCGCGACAGATCACGGGCGATATATCCCTCGTGGAATCGCTGGAGTACCTCGCGCACCTGTGCTGCTTCGTTGTCTCTCGCCATCTCTCCTCCTGCTGGCGATTTCAGGGAAAGATCTTGCCCGGATTCAGAATGCGGTTGGGGTCAAAGGCCGCCCGGATCTGACGCATGAGCTCGATCTGGGCATCGTCCAGGGCTAACGAAAGGTATCGGCGTCGCGTGGCCCCGATCCCGTGCTCGCCCGTGATCGTGCCCCCCAGCGACAGTGACAGACGATAGACCTCCTCCGTCACCTCGGGCTGAAGTTCTGCCCACTCGCCGTCAGAGATCTTGTCCTTTAGCACGTTGACGTGCACGTTTCCGTCGCCAGCGTGGCCAAAGCTGACGATGCGCACGCCGCGACGCTTGCCGATCTCCTTGATCCCCTTCAGCAGGCGAGGGATCTCGGCCCGGGGCACCACCACGTCCTCCATGTGATTGACCGGGCTCTTCTGGTTGAGCGCATCGATGATCATGCGCCGTGCCTCCCACAGTCGGTCCCGCGTGGGGCGATCCTGCGCGACCAGCACGTCCCTGGCCCCGTTCTCCAGGCAGATGTCGCCCACCGTCTCCATCTCGGCCTCGACCGCCTGGAGGAGATTGCCATCAAGCTGGATCAACAGGTGGGCAGCAGCGTCGCAGAAGGGTACCGGCTTCTGCAACAGGCGCTCCACGGCGAGCATGCTATCCTGCTCCATGAACTCGATGGTGGTGGGCAGGATGCGGTGGGCGATAATCTCCGACACCGTATCCGCCGCCGCCTGAAAGTCGTCAAAGGGCACCAGCAGGTCCACCTGCACCTTGGGCAGGGGCAGCAGGCGCAGGATGATCTTGGTCACCACTGCCAGCGTGCCCTCTGAGCCGATCAGCAACTGAAGCAGGCTGTAGCCTGTGACATTCTTGACCAGCTTGCCGCCCATGTGGACGATCTGCCCGGAGGGAAGCACTGCCTCCAGTCCAGTGACATAGTCCTTCGTGCTGCCGTACTTGACCGCACGCGGTCCGCCCGCCCCCTCCGAGATATTGCCACCGATGGTGCACGAGTCGAGGCTCGCGGGGTCGGGGGGATAGAACAGGCCCTCTTCCTCCACGGCGCGGTGTATATCGCCCGTGATCACGCCCGGTTCCACTGTCACCATCAGGTTCTCGTGATCGATCTCGAGGATGCGGTTCATCTTTTCAAGCGAGAGGACAATGCCCCCACAGACGGCTACCGCCCCCCCACTGAGCCCGTAGCCAGCGCCCCTGGGCGTGACCGGGACGCGCTCCCGCTGGGCCAGCATCAGCACCTGCGACACCTGCTCGGCGCTGGTCACCTTGACCACCACCTCCGGATCGGCCCGCAGGCCCACCGTCTCGTCGTGGGTGTAGGGCTCCAGAGCCTCGCCGCCTACTAGGACGTTGGCCTCACCTGCGATCCGGCGCAGCGCCTCGACGACGCCACCTGTGACCGCGCAATACTCCGCCATTTTATGTCAAAACCCCGTCAGTTCAGCGCTTTCTCGACGGCGGCCAGGCCTGTCCCAAACTCGAACCTATGCCCGACCTGCGCCAACCCCCGCTCAATGGCGCCGACTGTGGTCAGGACGTCGGACGGAGTCACTGCCCCCATGTGTCCAATGCGGAAATACTGGGCCTTGATCTCCGGGTGCAATCCCCCGGCAAGGATCACGCCCGCTTTGTTGATCTGCTGCAAGAGCGCGGCATCCACCCCGTCAGGATAGTAGGGGGCAGTTATCGTGGCTGCCGTCTTGTCGGGCCCCACCGGCACCTGCTTCATGCCCAGGGCCGTGATCCCCGCTTTGAGCGCTTCGCTCAGGCGGCGGTGCCGTTCAAACCGCGCCTCCATCCCTTCCGCGAGGATCTGGCCCAGGCTGACGTTGAGCGCCCAGATCAGATTCACCGGCGGCGTGCCATAGTAGCCAGGGCGTCGTTCCTCGTAGGACTCCATGATCGGCAGCCACTGGGTCCAGTCCGCATAGTAGTTCAGCACCGGCGATTTGCGGCGACGGAAAGCCTCCATGGCCCGCGGCCCGGCTACCACCAGTGCCAGCCCCGGCGGCACGCCGATCGCCTTCTGCGATGCGGTCAGCGCCAAATCGATGCCCCACTCCTCCTGGCGCATCTCCTCGCCCGCCACCGAGCAGACGCCATCCACTATCACCAGCGCCCCGTACTGCTGCCCCAGCGCAGCCAGAGCCCGCACATCTGCACCCACAGCCGTCGACGTATCGACATGCGTGATGGTCATCACCTTGAACTGCTCCGCAGTCAGCGCCGCCTCCACCTGCGCCAGTTCTGGCGCGTCGCCGATGACAGCAGCCCCTACCTCGGTCACCTCTGCACCATAGCGCCCTAGGATCGCGGCGAACCGGTCGCCGAAATAGCCTGTGTTGACCACCAACGCTTTGTCGCCGGGCTCGACCAGGTTCGTCGCAGCCATGTCCATGGCCAGCGAGCCCGAGCCCGCGACGACGAATGGCTGGCCGCTGGGGCAGAGGAACACCTCCCGTAGCCTCTCCAGTGCCTGACCGAACGCCTCGACAAAGTTCGGGGCGACGTGGCTCGTCGTCGGCATGCCCATCGCCCGCATTACCTCCGGCGTGAACTCGACCGGTCCAGGTATCATCAGCAGCTTGCGGCCCTTCATGTCAGCAAACCTCCCTCCTGCAACACCTCTCGCAATGTCCGGCGTGCATCCTCTGCGAGATCCAGCAACGGCGACCGCACGGGGCCGCCATAGTATCCCAACATATCCATCGCGGCCTTGAGCCCGGGGATGCCAAAGCGGGCCGTCACAGCGCTGTTCACCGGGATCATCCGTCGCTGTAGCTCGGCCGCCTCCTCCATGGCTCCTGCCTCGAAGAGGCGAGCGATCTCCAGTCCCGCCTGCGGGACGATATTGGCCAGCGCCAGGATGCCCCCCACCGCCCCAACTGCCAGCCCGGCGAGCAAGAATCCCGCCGAACCGGCCAGCACCTGGAAATCGGGACCCGCAAGCCGCACCGTGTCGGCCAATTGGGTAATGTTGCCGCTGGTGTCCTTCATGCCGACGATGTTCGGATGCACAGCAGCGCGCGCCACGGTTGCTGCGCCCACGTTCACGTTGGTGAACTTGGGCACGTTGTAGATCAGGACCGGGATCGGCGAGGCGTCAGCCACCCTGGTATAGTGCTGCACCAGGCTATCCGCCGTCATGGCTGGAGCATAGTAGTGCGGCGTGACCACCAGTGCGGCGTCTGCCCCCGCATCTGCAGCTCGCTTGGTTATGTCGATGGTATGGCGGGTGGACTCGGCCCCGGTCCCTGCCACCAACAGCTTGTCTGCCGGAATGGCCTGGCGAGCCGCGGCCCACACCCGCACCTTCTCCTCTTGATCCAACAAGACGCCCTCGCCATTCGAGCCGAGAACGACATAGCCCCGCAGGTCGAATTGGTTCCAGCGCCCGAGGTTCTCCCGCAATGCCCCAAGATGCACGTCACCCGCCGCGTCAAATGGCGTCGGGATGGGTGGCATGATCCCTTTCAGCGAGATCTCAGGTTTGCTCATAGTCGTGTGGCCTCCTTGTGGGGTAGATCTACCCTACACCTGCACCGGGAAATAGCAGAGCCCCGCCGTGCCCGGGCCGGTGTGGACGCCCAAAGCCGGAGAGAGCTCAGCGATCAACGACTCGACAGCCATCATGCGCCGCTCCACCATCTCTTTGATCTTTTCTGCTTCTTCCTGGGCTGCCGCGTGGGTGTAGGCGACCTTGATCCGGCCCCCAGGCCCCACGGCGGATTCGACCATATCCACGATCATCTGGTAGGCCTTGTTCCTACTCCGCGCCTGGCCCAGGGCGACGATCACGCCCTCCTGCATGCCGATCAGCGGCCGGATTTGCAGCAGGCTGCCCACCAGATGCTTGGCACGCCCAATCCGCCCGCCCATGTATAGGTACTTGAGTGTGTCGGCGGTCTGGATCATCGTGGTCATCGGAATCATGCCCTTGACTCGCCCCACTATCTCGGCCAATGGCATTCCTTCCAGCGCGGCCCGCGCTGCTTCGATCGCCATCCAGCCCTGGCACATCGAGACGTTCAGCGTGTCGATCACCTCGACCCGCAGTTCCGGGAGCTTTTCCCGGAGCGCGGTTGCCGCCACCGTCGCCGCCTGGAACGCCCCGCTGCCCTTGGAGGTCATGTGGATGCTGACAATCTCCCGCACCCCCTCTTCCTCCGCCAACTGCTCGTACAGCGCCTCGTACTCCCCCGCCCCCGGGCAGGCGGTATGGGGCAGTTCCTCAGCAGCCGGCAGCCAGCGGTAGAACGCATCCCGATGCAGGTTGACCAGGTCGCGCAGCGCCTCGCGCCCGCGGTGGATATAGTAGGGCACCCAACGGATCTTGAGCGTCTCTATCAATGGCTCGGGGATGCTGGCCGTGCTATCGGTGACGACCGCGACATTTGGCATCGTTGTCTCTCCTCTGCATCACAGCGCGCTCTGAGCGCCCATTCAGGACACTGGATGGGAATACAGATCGATTCTACCCCGAAAGAGAGGGGAAGGCAAAATCCATACCGTCTCACCGCACGTTCCATGGAGGCTGAAATAGAACCTTGGCTTAACCCGCTGGTGACCATGCCGGCCCGAGTCACCCTGAGGTGCTCCCCGAGCGGGTCTGGGGGCATAGTCGAAGGGCACTTGCGGCCCCGCGGGCAGAGGCCGCGCGATCCCTCGATTACTTGCTGGTTTCTCTCAGAACAGATACCTTGTCCCGACTACCCCTTGCACAAACTGATCCGGCATCCGGCTGGCGAACCGGGCAATCGCTTTGAACCCGGTGCAGTGCGAGGGAACCACCATCACGGGCGCCAGCTTGATGATCTCGTCGATCGTCCTCTCGATCTCGTCGTCCTTTGCCGACGCGAGGTGAAAGCCTCCCAGGATAGCGTGAACCTGCTCGACCCCGCTGATCTCCCGCGCATAGCTCACCGTGTTCAAGATGCCCGAATGCGCGCAGCCACTAAGCACGACTAGTCCCTGTTCCTCGACGTGGATCACGATCGCCTGGTCGTCGTCGAGGTGATCTTGTACGAACTCGTCACCCTCCCGGTAGTGCATGGAGGATGACGTGCCCGCTTCCTCATGGCTCCGGCGAGGTACCGCTCCCGTTAGCCAGCAGCCCGGCCCTAGCTGGTATGATCCCTCCGAGACGACGATCTCTGCCCCGGCGATCTCCCACGCCTCACGCGGCGCGAGGTGGGGACCGAACTTGCGCCCGTCCTTGGCAATGCCCCAGCGCTCGCGAAAGGCAGCCGGATGGGCGACCAACGACACCTTGCGCGGCGTGCTCCAGGCACGCATCTCTTCCATCGGCGCGTCAGGCGGCCATTCTCTGGACTCGGGGCGCAGTGCGATCTGTTTCAAGACCTCGGTCATGGCCCCAAAGTGATCGCGGTGACCGTGACTCAGCGCGATGGCGTCCACCGTGCTCAGGTCAATCTCCATCAGGCGCGCATTCTCCAGTAGCGCGGTCGTACTGATACCGGCGTCCCACAGGACTCGCACCCCGGCCTCTTTCAGCTCCACCAGTGCCGCAAACCCATGCTCCGCCAGCAGCGGCTTCTCATGGAATCGCTTGACCGTGTCGGTCGATTTGACCAGAAGGTCCGCACTGTTCTCAACCAGCACCGTGATCTCTACGTCGCGCGTGCTGCCAAAAGACGATCGGAGATCGTTCTCGGTATTGCTCACCGCCATCCTCCTCTACCCCACCTCAGCGACGCCAGAGCCCCTCGATCCTGGAAGCAATCTACCTCAGTTACCAGTCGCTCCGTCTCAGCCGTTACCGGGCCGCCTCCGCTGTCCGCAGCCACGGCATCTGCCGGGACTGCAGATAGGGTGTCGTTCTCTAGCTGGCTTTCGGTGCGAAACGCAGACCAGTGGAGTTTCCGATGCTCTAGGCGGACTACAATCCACGCTCTATGGTGCAGCGGATGTCCCGAGTACCCTCGGGCATGATCCACTGCGAGCTTGGACGGCAAGTGGGCCGCCACCTGAACGTCGCACCAGATACTAGCTAGGAGACCGGCGTCACCTCAGCAACTCGATCGACATCGGGTAGGGCGACAAAATCTCGCAGCCATCGGGCGTGACGTGGTAGACATCCTCATTACG
The DNA here is from genome assembly GCA_041559855.1 of Anaerolineae bacterium. Lineage (GTDB taxonomy): Bacteria > Chloroflexota > Anaerolineae > JAAYZQ01 > JAAYZQ01 > JBFFCR01. The sequence goes on from JBFFCR010000105.1 coordinate 8,949, forward strand.
CACCCCGCCAAAGCCGGGGATGGCCAGGATCGTATGGCCGATGGTCATCGTCATTCCTGCCTGTATCTCTACGTTTCGATGCGTCTTGACGATGGTCGAAGCCGGTGTCTCTTCGAACCGCAGACCGATCCCATGTGAGATGCCCTCGATGTGATACTCACTCAACCCGTGCGCCTCGCAGACCTCATTGCCCCGCGCGTCGAGTTCCCGAACAAGGACCCCCGGCTTTATCATCTGCCGCGTCGCTTCGATCATGTCGGCGTACGCCTCAAAGAGCTTGCGCTGCGTGCCATCCGGCGATCCCACGACAAAGGTACGGGCCAAGTTTGCGCCATAGCCCTCCACCTGTGGCGTCAAGTCGATCACCACCAGGTCTCCTGTCTCCAGCGGCTTGGTACTCATGCGGCCGTGGATCATGCACGTGTCCGTTCCGACGTTCACGTGAAGTGGTGTACTGGTCCCTTCAGCACCAGCCCTCATCATCGTGCAGAGTGCCTCCGCCGCGATCTCGTGTGCGCTCGCACCGGGCTTGATCAGATCGCGCGCACGATCCATCCCCAGCCCAGCGACACGCTGTGCTTTGGTCAGGAGCTCGACCTCTTCCGGGTCCTTCACCATACGTAGCACATCCATCACCGGATCGGAAGCGACCAGCTCAAAGCGCGGGTTCATCTTGCGGAACCAGTCGACCAGAAACGCCGGGGTGTCGAACCACATCTGCATCCCGATCTTTGGTTTCTCACCCAGGCCCGCGGCCCTTGCCGGGCCGAGCAGCTCACGGAAGGTGCCCGAGACGGCTGCCATCTGCTCGCCCACGTGGGTAAAGACCTTGACCTCGGCGTCGCACATCTGCGCGCGCAGCGCCGGTTCCTCCCCGGCGAACGCGATCAGGATCGGCGGACCCTCGAAAGGAAGGATGGCCCTGGGCTGGGCCCAATCCTGCCCGAAGAAGTAGCGGTAATCGTCGTGGTTCATGATCATGATGCCCGCCATCCCCTGCTCGCGCATCAGGGCCTGGGCTCTATGAATTCGATCAAAGCGAACGGCCATTGGTCACCTCGTCGTACTACTGACGGTTCAAAGAGGAGTTCGGATGCGTTCGTGCACCAATTGGATGCTCACAAGTGTGAAGATTCGCTAGAAGCTGCTGCACGTCGTGCCGCGTCGACTCTGGTGAAAGGCTTGCATGGTGATGCGGGCTATGCCGTCACGCCCGCGCCTGGGCTCGCCAAGGGAAAATGCGGGCGACCTGTCCCCTGTGCAGACTCGTCACATGCAAGTGTCTGCAGATCCCTACCCTGGACCGCCAGCGTGCATGCTCACACCTCACCCACTCGGCTGCGGCGAGCTGTAGATCTCTCCTCGCAGCGCCGCGTCGCGGGCAGCCACCAGCTCATCCTCCTGATAGGGAGCGATCAGGCAACCCGACGCGCCTGCAGTCTGTGCCATCTGCTGCGCCCTGGCGTACGCCGTCTGGAACAGAACGGGCACCGTCTCCAGGTTGGGCGCCATCCTGAGCTGGCGAAAGGTCTCAAATCCATCCCAGCCCGGCATCATGACGTCCAGAACGATCAGATCGGGCGGGCTCTGCTTGGCAGCGGCCAATCCTTTTGGCCCGCTGTTGGCATAGCGCACGTCATCATTGCGCGCAC
>JBFFCR010000106.1:0-10495 GCA_041559855.1 Anaerolineae bacterium
CCGATCTCAAGCACAACGTGCTCGACGGTGCCAACCAGCAACTCGCTCATCCATACGATGGCTGCCGTCGCCAGCAATAGGACAATCACAGACACAGGTACGGACCAATGAGGCGCCTCCTGCTCGGCTGCGGCAAACACGTCTTCGTCGAGAGTGTGGTCGCTTGGTGCGCGCAACTGGTGCACAAGGGCCAGCACATACAGCAATATCATCACGCCCGCCACACCCAGGCTCAGGTATTCTACCGCATCGTGGTTGGCGACTTCTATGCTGTGGCTGAATATCGAGGGGATCACCAGGGCAGCCACAGCCAGCATCAGCATGGTTGCATTCGTCCCGGCATGAGCGCGATCGAACTTCTGAGTGCCGTGGCGCAGACCGCCGACCAAAACGCTCAGCCCCAGCACGAGGAGGATATTGCCCATGATCGAGCCGGTGAGAGATGCGCGGACCAACTCCAGCATGTGTTCGTTGATGGCCGGATTGAGGAGCCCCTCACGAATGGCCATGATGGTGATAATTAGCTCGGCGGCATTGCCCAGGGTGGCGTTGAGCAATCCACCCAGACGGGGACCCGTGTGCACAGCCAAGGACTCGGTGGCCTCGCCCATGAGCCCTGCAAGCGGGACCATCGCCAGACCCGAGAAGACAAAGACGAGGAGAGGGCTCCACTCCAGAAAATCCAATACAACGGCCAAGACGCCAAAGATTAGCAGTACTCTCAGGAACTTCATTCGGTGGCTGCGCCTCCGTCGCTCTGCTCGGAATCCTGGACGGAGGGCGCTTGCAGCACAAACGGTTCCTTGACCGGTCCCCAACCACCAGCCTCGCCTCCCGTCATGCGCCAGACGTGGAACATGCGGTGGAAGGACGTGAACAGCGTGGTCGCAGCCAGCAGAATCAGGGCGATCAGAACCTGGTCGAGGATCATGCCCACGATCATGAGTGTCACTCGGGGCACGCGCGTCATAAAGCCCACCTTGCAGGCTACGCCTACCGCTTCCGCCCGCGCCCGTGTGTAGCTGACCATCAACGAGCCGACAGCGACCACAAGGATGAGCGGGATCTCCCACTGCCCCCCGATCCCAGCGTAACAGATGCTCAGGCCCAGCAAAACGATCGACTCTTCGATGCGATCGATGTTAGAGTCGAGAAATGCACCAAACCGGCTGACCCGCCCGCTGACCCGCGCCAGAGTACCGTCGAGTGCATCACAGACGGCGGCAACAATGTAGGCCACACCCGCCCAGCGGATCTCGCCCAGCGCAGCCAAAGCCGCAACGCCAATGGTCAGAACAAGACCCAGATAGGTGACGGCGTTGGGAGAGATGCGCCACCCAGCCAGCGTCCGACCTATCGCCTCCAGAGCAGGTCGGGTTATTTCACGAGCCTTTCGATCGATGACTGACATTGTACGCAGTCCTTCTCCTGGCGCCAACTACGGACGGCACATGCTCGCCGGGCACTCACGGGATGCCATTGCACCCATTCATTGGCCATACGGGCTTGGTGAGCATCCACTGTTCGGGATGCTGCGCAATGACGCGCTCCAAGACGCCTGCCACCAACTCCAACCCGGCTGCAAGGTCGGCTTCCCGGTCACCAGTTCTTGGCAGCTCCAGGGCAGGCTCCACGCGAGCCACGAACGTATGATCGGGAAGCCGGAGGCTAAAGGCGGGAACCACGGAGGCTCCCGTGCTAAGAGCCAGCCGCACGGGTCCCTCGGGCAAGTCTGCCGGTGCGCCAAAGAATTCCACGCGGCGTGTGCTCGCCTCGAGACCCCGATCAGCTGCGAGGCCGACCATCTCACCCCGTCTGAGGGCCCGGTAAAGCCCTATCATAGGACCGTCTGTTGGGTACATGGTCATGCCGCGGCTTGTTCGCAGCCGCAGCATGTACTGAAAGAGGCGCTCAGGCCGGATACGGGCAACCGGCGTGGAAATCGGTACGCCTCGGACCGTTGGTAGTTGCAGCAAGATATCGACGTTACCAAAGTGGGCTGAAAGCATGATGACGCCCTTTCCCAGCGCCAATGCTTTCTCGATATGCTCCACTCCCTCGAAGCGGGCCATCCTCAGCATCTCCTCTTGGGATAGCCTAGCCAGACGGAGAAGATCGTAGTGACCTCTGATGATGTTCGCGCACGCCTTGCGCACCACCGTCCTGAGCTCATCCTCGCTGGCATCCGGCCCGAGCACGTGGCTCATGTTCCAGGCGAGAGTGTTCCTGAGCTGCGGAGAGATCGCATGAACCAACGCACCGACAGGACGGCTCAATCCATACCCCAGGCGAGGCGGCAGGGGACCTATCAGCGCTCCCAGAAGCCGATATGCAGCAAATATCAGGAAATCCCGCACGTGGCTGACTCCTCCTCCGTGTAACCGCGAGCATGATACCGTAAAAGGCCTCCTCTGTCAAGCTTGCCAAACGCACACTTTTGTGCTAAAGTGGGAAATGCGAGCGCGCCACGCATCGCGCAACACGTACCACAGGAGGAACCTTACACTTCCGGCATCCGGAGGTTGCTCTTTCGATGAATCTATCGATCTCCCACCGGTGGGATCTATCAACCACCGAGGCCAGTGCCCTCCAAGCCGAGTTGGCAGAGCGCGTCATCGCAAAGACAACATTTGATCCATCCAGTGTGCGAACAGTGGCAGGCGTGGATGTCAGCATCCGCAAAGGTCTGGCGCGCGCCGCTGTGGTCGTGCTCAGGCTCACAGATCTGACGCCGGTGGATTGCGCGACAGCCGAGGCGCCCGTTGCCTACCCATATGTCCCCGGTCTGCTGACGTTCCGCGAAGGCCCGACTGTTCTGGGTGCGCTTGAGCAGCTGTCCATCTGGCCTGACCTCCTGATCTTTGACGGGCAGGGGATTGCCCACCCCCGACGCATTGGCCTGGCAGCTCACATGGGCGTCATCCTCGATCATCCCAGCATTGGATGTGCCAAGTCGCGACTCACGGGCACAGACTCCGTGCCGGGCGATTGTGTGGGCGATTGGGAGCCTCTCATCGATGGAGGCGAGGTGATTGGCGCCATAGTACGTAGCCGGGCAGGGGTAAGACCACTCTATGTGTCCATTGGGCATCGGGTAGATCTGGCTACTGCTATCGAACTGGTCCTGCGATGCACGCGAGGTTATCGCCTACCAGAGACTACCCGCTACGCACATAGGGTGGCTGGTGGTGCAGACCTACGTTTGGGATAGGGTTAGAGGGCACGATTTGTGGCGCTAGGAGCAAGCCAGGCCAGACTCAGCCCGGTCAGACATGTTGGTCAGGAGAGATGCATGAGGCTAGAGGAAAAGATCGAACAAGCAGCAGATCTGTTCATGCAATCCCGGTACGCTGTGGCCTTTACTGGTGCAGGCCATAGCACGCGGTCGGGCATCCCGGACTTTCGTAGCCCTGACTCGGGATTGTGGGAAAAGTATAACCCCATGCTGGTTGCCTCTATCTGGGCGTTTCGCCTGGATCCAAAGGCCTTTTTCAAGTGGATCGGGCCCATGGTCGACACTTTGGTAGCTGCAGAGCCGAACGCGGCCCACTATGCTCTGGCAGAGCTCGAACAACTCGACCATCTGAAGACAGTCATCACGCAGAATATCGACGGCCTGCACCAGCGGGCCGGCTCGGGGCATGTCTTGGAACTCCACGGGCACATGCGCCAGGCGACCTGCGTTCGTTGCTATAAAAAGGTTGCCGTCGATCCGGCGCTTGAGGAACTCGTACGACGTGGCAAAGTCCCCCACTGTGAGTGTGGCGGGGTGTTGAAACCGGACGTAATCCTTTTCGGCGAACAGCTGCCCATTCGTGTGCTGAATGAGGCCATGAGCGAGGCCCGCCGCTGCGATCTAGTCCTGGTTGCCGGATCGTCCCTGGAGGTGACCCCTGCCGCCGACATTCCGGTCCTGGCAGCGGACTTTGGTGCCAAGGCGATCATAGTCAACCTCGAGCCCACATTCTTTGACTGCCGCGCGGATGTCGTGATCCACGGCGACGTTGCTGAGATCATTCCTTGCCTCGTGCAGGCTGTATGGGAGAGGGAAGGCGTGCTGCAGAGGGACAGATGAACCTGAGCCAGGTGCGAGATCAATTCCCTGTCGCGCGCCGCTATGCTTACCTCAACCACGCCTCAGTGGGTGGTCTCCCCCAGTTGGCAATGGATGCCATGACCGGCCATGTGACCGATCGTGGGAATCACGGCAGCGAGGCACTGACCGCCTGGGATGATGAAATCGAGCGGGTGCGTCAGGCAAGTGCACGCTTTGTCGGCGCTCACCGCGACGAAATCGCCTTTACCGGTAGCATCTCGCATGGACTGAATATCGTCGCTTGCGGTCTTGATTGGCGGGATGGTGACAGTCTTGTCTGCGCCGAGACCGAGTTCATAGCCAATGTCTATCCATGGACCAATCTGCGGCGCCGAGGTGTCGAGGTGCGCTTTGCCCCGGCGCGCGGTAACCGCATTCTCGTCGAGGACATAATGTCGTTGGTGGACCGCCGTACCCGACTGGTGACCATCAGCTTCGTCGAGTTCCAGAGTGGCTACCGCAATGATCTCGATACACTAGCCGCCGCTTGTCATGAACGGGGCGCGTACCTGTGCGTCGACGGCATCCAGGGCTTGGGCGCGCTGCAATTCAATGTCTCCCAGACGCCGGTTGATTTCTTGGCAGCCCACGCCGCCAAGTGGATGCTCGGTCCCATCGGTGCTGGGTTTCTGTATATGCGTCGCGATCTACTACAGAGCGTGGACCCGGTGATGTCAGGCTGGCGCAGCGTAGTGGATCGCGATGACTATTTCAAGTACGACTCGCCTCTGCGCGAAAGCGGTGAGCGCTACGAGCCCGGATCGCCCAACCTTCTCGGACTCTTGGGGATGGGGGCTGCGATCGAGTTTCTTCTTGCGGTGGGCTTGGACGAGATCGAGGCGCGCATCCTGGCATTGACCGACTACCTCATTGATGGCCTGCAAGCGCGGGACTGCGTCATCAAGACACCCATCGAGCATCGTCGTGAGCGTTCGGGAATTGTCTCCTTCCATCACCCGAAGATGGACTCGAATGGACTGTGCGAGCGCATGCATGCTGAGGGCGTGATCGTATCGGTGAGGGGTGGCCTGATTCGAGTCTCGCCTCACGTGTACAACAACGAGCACGATCTGGATCGTCTGCTGGCGGTGCTGCCGCACTAGGACCATGCGGAGCGTCCCTGTCTCCTGAGGCAGAGCCGCGCGAGCCTGCCGGCGACGGAATGGATTCCAGGCGGTGTTGTACTTCAACGGTTCTGAAGCCAGAGCGATAGATAGGAGGTGTGATCGGTGCAGGCTTATAGCCGGGCTTTTGCCCGAGTCTACAACAAACGCTGGACCGGCTTTGCGCATCGGGTTGCACCCTTGCTCCTAGAGTTCTATGCTGGCACGGCTACAGGCAAGGTCAATCATTCTGTCCTCGACCTGTGCTGTGGCACCGGGCAACTGGCGCTACAGTTTCTGGAGCAGGGCTATCAGGTGACTGGTATCGACCTTTCAGTGCACATGCTACGGTACGCCACTGAGAACGCGAGTGCCTATGTCGAAGGTGGGCAGGCGCAGTTCGTGCAAGCCGACGCTGCTCGATTCACCCTGGATCAGCAGTTCGGCCTGGTTGTGTCGACCTTTGACGCGCTCAATCACCTCGAGAGCACAGACTCCCTGCAGTGCTGTTTCGAATCGGTCTATGCGGTATTGGTCGCAGGCGGGTATTTTGTCTTTGATCTGAACACCCGCGCCGGATTGATGCGGTGGAATAGCATCAGCGTTGATGATGGTGAGGAGGCGATGATCGTCACCCGCGGCATCTTTGACGGGCAGGGCAGCCGGGCCTACACTCGGGTTTCTGGGTTCCTCAGGGCAGCAAGCGGGCAGTACGACCGTTTTGAGGAGACGGTGTACAACACGGTGTTTGAGATGGATTGGGTGCGCGAGACTCTGCTACGCATCGGGTGGCGGGACGTTCACTTTGCCAGGATCGAGGCGCTGACCACGCCCATTGCAAACCCCGAGCAAGAGAGTCGTCTGTTCTTTGTGGCGCTCAAATAGGAGCTGATCGAGGAGGAATAGGAATGACGGCGCCCGTGAAAGGCCAGTTCGTGTATGTGTTTGACCCAGTTCGGCCAGAATTGGTTACTGACCCCGACGTCTGGACCGAAGAGGACATACGTATCGCAAATCAGCACTTTGCCTATCTCCAAAAGGCCACCGCGGATGGCATTGTGATCCTCGCTGGCCGCTCGCTGGACAGCACTGGGCCTGCGGTGGTCATCTTTGAAGCCGAATCAGAGGACGATGCCCGGAGCTTTATGCAGGCCGACCCCTTTGTCGCCGGGGGCCTGATGCGTGCCAGCCTGCATCCCTTCCGTGCTGCGCTCGTGCGGGGTGCATAGCACGGCGCGTGCAGCTCCTTGCCATGCAGCGCCAGCCCACGCCGATTGCGCTGCGGGCAGGGAAACGCATTTGAATCGGATCCGAGGTGCGATGCGCCTTGATGCATCAGTGCAGGTCCTGAGATCGATAGAAGCGCTTCAATCGTGCAATGCCTGCTCGTTTGCCCAGGTGCGTTGCACCTGCTGTAGGCCAAATGCCTTCGTCCCACGCTGGGGGGAAAAGCGCACTTGACTTTTCCTGCCCAACGGGAGATAATGGGCCCAGTCCACGCGCGGGAGGCGGCATGAGCTTTGAAGTGCTCACCCATGGACGATTAACGTGGGTCAATATTGAGAGACCGACTCCGCAGGACATGGAGACCCTGCGGCAGCGGTACCCTCACTTTCACCCATTAGACCTCGAGGACTGCCTCAGCAGGATCGAGCGGCCCAAGATCGATGAATACGAGGACTATTTGTTCATCATCATGCAGTTCCCCGTGTTCGATGCCTCCAGCCGCATAAGCAAGCCTGGCGAAGTGGATCTCTTTATCGGCAAGGGGTACCTGGTGACGGTGCACGATGGGGATCTGTGGCCGATCGCCAACCTCTTTGACGACTGCCAATTGGACGAGATCGTGCGCGAGAAGCATATGAGCCAGGGGGCGAGTCGTCTCATGCACGACGCAATCGACCGGCTCGTGGACTATTGCTTTCCGATCCTCTACAAGGTCGACGCAAACATCCGGGAAATCGAAGAAGACATCTTTACCGATGAGGTGCCCGGCGTTGTGCGCGAGCTGTCCTGGGTGCGGCGGGACATCATCGCTTTGCAGCGCATCGTCAAGCCGCAGATTGGCATCCTGGCCAACCTGGCGCAGCAGGACCGGCCATTCATCCGCGAAGATCTGGATGTCTACTTTGACGATGTCCTGGACCACCTGCACAAGGCGTGGGACATGCTGCAGGATCATCGCGACGTGATTGAGGGACTGGACGACACCGCCAACACCCTGGCCTCCCACCGCTTGGGCGAGATCATGAAGATACTCACCATCATCTCTGTCATCCTGCTGCCTCTAACGCTGCTCGCGGGCATCTATGGCATGAACATCGCGCTCCCCCTTGATGAGAACTCACCATACTCGTTTGGCATCATTCTACTGGTCATGGCGTTCATGGTCGCCGGCATGCTTCTTTACTTTCGCAGGAAGAGATGGATTTGAGATCAGGAAGCATCTGAGCGGGCATACACTTGTTCGCATTGCGACGCTTTGCTGCCCGATTGTAGCCTCATGGTTGCCACCCGGCTGCAGAGCACTGGAGGGAAAAGCTCAAGCATGAAGATCAGATTTCTGGGAGCGGTGCGAACCGTCACGGGTTCGATGCACCTCCTGTCAGTGAACGGCGCGCAGATTCTGCTGGATTGTGGCCTCTTCCAGGGGAGACGGCAGGAGAGCTTTGAGCGTAACCAGAAGCTCCCTTTTGATGTCGCCGCAGTGCACTCCCTGATCCTGTCCCACGCACACATAGACCATTCGGGGAATATCCCTACATTGGTCAAGAACGGATTTGAGGGCAATATCTATGCCACACCCGCCACGCGTGACCTTTGCTCGGCGATGTTACGGGACGCTGGTCACATACAGGAAATGGACGCGCTCTATATCAACAAGAAACGCGAGCGCCAGGGGCTCCCGCTAGTGGAACCGCTGTACACAGTGGAAGATGCTACAAAGAGCCTGCGGAATTTCGTCTCGATCGGATACGGGCGGCCAATGCAGGTAGCGCCAGGCGTGACCTTGACCTTTCGCGACGCGGGCCACATTTTGGGTTCAGCCATTACGGTTCTGGACATAGAGGAGGGGGGAACGGCAAGCCGGTTGGTCTATACGGGGGACTTGGGTCGCAAGGACATACCGATCCTCAAAGACCCCGAACTGGTGAAGAATGCAGATTACCTGATCATCGAGAGCACGTATGGTAGTCGCGAGCACGATTCCTTCGAGGCCAGCAACGCAGAGCTGCGCAGCGTGATCGTCGACACCTACCGCCGTGAGGGCAAGGTCATTGTGCCGGCTTTCTCGGTTGGCCGCACTCAGGAGCTGGTGTACGCGCTTCACCAGTTGACTGAGGCCCGGAAAATACCCGAGTTGCCCATCTTTGTCGATAGCCCCCTGTCAGTCAATGTCACCGAGATCTTTCGCCTGCATCCAGAGTGCTACGACAAAGAAGTCGAAGAGTTCTTGGCCTCGTCCAAGAAGCATGATCCCTTTGGCTTCCACCGGCTGACGTATGTCCGTGCAACTGAGGATTCCAAGGAGCTGAACTTTCTGCGTACCCCGGCCATGATCATTAGCGCTTCAGGCATGTGCGAAGCAGGACGCATCCTGCACCATCTCAAGAACAATGTCGAGGATCCACGTAATACGGTACTCATCGTGGGATGGCAGGCGCCGCACACGCTGGGCCGGAGGCTGGTAGAGAGGCAATCGACCGTCAAGATCTTTGGCGAGGAGTACAGCCTGAAAGCCCGGGTGGAAACCATCAACGGGTTTAGCGCCCACGCCGATCGGAATGAATTGCTGGACTATGCCCGGCAGATGGGGGTGCAGCGCCTCAAGTCGGCCTTTGTCGTTCACGGAGAAGAGGCGTCTAGCCAGGCGTTGGCCTACGGGCTAAGCAATCTCGGCCTAAGCAACGCCATTGTCCCCCAGCTGGGCGAGGAGTATGAGCTGTAGGTGCCCGTCGGGATCTGCGCTCAAAGCTGCTGCATGAGGAGCGTGGCGATCCCAAGGAAGAACAAGAACCCCAGCGTGTCGGTAAAGGCGGTGACCAGGGCTGCTGAAGCGACCGCCGGATCGACACGCATGAGCTTGAGCCCCAGCGGCACCAATACGCCTGCCAGGGCGGCCGCCAGGAAGTTGAGCACCATTGCCAGCATTGCAGCCAGGGCAATGGCTTGATCCTGCTTCCATATGTAGATGACGAGTGCGGTACCGAGCCCGATGATCGCCCCATTGATGGCCGCTGCTGCCAGCTCCTTGGCAAGCGCGCGCACCCCATTCTGGATGGTGACCTCGCCCAGGGCCATTCCGCGCACGATCACCGTCGTCGTTTGGCTTCCAGCGTTGCCGCCCTCCCCCGAGACTAGAGGCAGGAATGTCGCGAGCGCCACTGTCGCGGCGATCACTGCCTCAAAGGCATTCACCACAGTGATGGCCACAAATAGTGTGGCCATGTTCACCGCGAGCCAAGGAAGCCGCTTGACTACAGACGGAAGCAGAGGACCGAACACGCGCTCCTCGCCGCTGATGCCGACCAAGCGATACATGTCTTCAGTTGCCTCATCCTCTGCCACTTCGATCAGGTCGTCAGCAGTGATCACCCCAACCAGTCTGCTGTCATCGTCCACCACGGGCAAAACCAAGAAGCCGTAGCGTGAGAGGGTGCGAGCGCATAGCTCCTGATCAGCAAGAACGTTCACGGAGACGACATTGGGGTCCATCAAGGCTTCGATCGTGGTCTCGGGAAAGGCGACCACCAGATCCCTCAAACCGACCACCCCCTGTAACATACCAGCGCTGTCAGTGACATAGAGATAGTAGGCGCTATCCGCATCTGGTCCCACCTTGCGAAGCACCTGAAGGGCATCCCAAACACGCCAGTCGCGTCGCAAGGTGACGATGACAGGGGTCATCAAACCGCCTGCTGTGTCGTCGGGATACTGCATGAGGGAGATTACGTCGCCAGGTTCCTCCATCTCGAGGAGAGCCTCGGCTGCCAGTTCCGGCGGCAGGTCACCCAGGACGTCCGCTGCCTCATCAGCCTCCATCTGATCGAGGATATCAGCCAGGTCGGAGACCGGCAAGAGCTCCGCCAGGGCTGCCGCATCCGCATCCTCCATCTCCTCCAGCAGGTCAGCCGAGTCCGGCGGGGCCAGTTGCGATAGGATCGCTATCTGGTCAGAATCGCTCAGTTCCTCGACTAGGTCAGCCTGGTCGGCTGGCTGCAAGGAGTTGATGATAGAGACGGCATCGGCAAGTTCGTCGCGCTCGAGAGCATCGCGAAGCTTTGCCAGGATGTCG
>JBFFCR010000107.1:0-10486 GCA_041559855.1 Anaerolineae bacterium
AACTGGCTGGTGCGAGGTTTCAGCCGGCCCAGGTTTCCGTCCAGGGTTACGGTGCGGTTTCTTGTAGATGCTGCCGCCAATCTATTCTGGATTGCGTTGCTCTGGTTTTACGGTGTGCTCGGCATCCGCTACTCTGAGCGGATCGGTAACATGGCTGTCGGGTGTCTGGCTTTTGTCCTGTTTGGATTCCTGCTTTCATGGGCTCGGGCATATCTGTTCCGGCGTGTCCAAGAACAGCGGCAGCCCGTCCGGCCGATCGACGGCCAAGCCCTTGCGCGGGAAATCGTACACTGGTCGAGCTACCTGCTGTGGTCGTTGGTCCTTTACCTCGCACTGTGTTGGCTGCTAGACCAAGCGGTAGAGCCACTCCTCTTTGTGCCGCTGTGGATTGGGGCCTTGCTGCCAGATCTCGACACACTTGATTCACCTTTGGGCCGCTTGCTGCCCTGGCTCTCTCGAAGGTTGGAGGGGCGCCTGGGGCATCTTGAGACGTGGCACACGCTGGGGGCCAATGCTCTCGTGGCATTGCTTACAGTGCCGCTGGCCTGGCTCTTCAGTGCACAGGTCTGGTACCTGATCCCGTTGGGCTTCTGCTCGCATCTGCTGCTCGACTTGCTCACACCACGGGGAGTCATGCTTATCTGGCCTTTGACCCGTACCAGGTTTGCGGTCTTTCGGGGAGCCATACAGTCGCCCGGCGGCCGTTTCGAACGCTTGCTGGTGGCCGGTCTTGGAGTCGTCGGACTGATGCTTCTTGTAGTAGGGGGTCTCAGCGGGCAGGAGCCTGTTGCAGCTCCCAGCCCCTCTTATCAACAGACGCTTGAACGTTACTACGCCCTCCGCGGTCGTATCCAGGTCTTTGTATACATAGAGGGTTCGTGGCAGGCCTCGGGCCGGCCTGTCAGCGGCCGGTTTGAGATATTGAATGCTACTGGGGAGTCCTTTGTGATGCTGGACCGGTTCAGTGGCAGGGTCTTTAGCGCCGGCCGGGGTGAAGAGGACAATGTGTATCTTGACCGGATCGTCCTGCAGAGTGGGCCTGCTGTGACGGTGAAGCCGGTCGAGATTCGTCTCGAGCGCCGTCCATTGTCTGACGTCCTGAACACACTGTACGAGATGCAGGTAGAGGCTGGTCTACAGCACATCTACGTGTCGGGCGAACTACTGCTGCCGGCCGGGCAGGAGGCGACTCCATCGATGCTTGAGGTAGATTACGGCCAAACCAGTCTGCGCAGGCTCCAGCTGCATGAAGCAGGGCACTATAGCCTGCACTATCTCACGGCAGGAGAACTGATTGACCTTTCTGCGCTCCAAGTCGAGGTTGCGGACCTAGTGATCGTGGCAACATATGTAAGCCCGGCCGCCGGGCCTACGGTCACGCCACTCCCGTTGCCCTCTGCCACAACCGCACCTCGACAGTAGAGTAGGCAGCAAACAGGCGGCAGTGGCGTGATATTGACATAACTTAATTGTCAACTCGTGTGCATATGTGGGACTTGCCGAGTCCCTTCGCGCACTATGCGCCCTGTAAGGTGCGATTCGCACATGCATGGTCTGCTGGATTCCTGGTACATCCTATCCCAGGCCTGAGTGCGCAAGTGTTCACTTGGGCGTCGCGGATTGCGCGTGTCTCGTCAACTTCTGCTGGCCCTGGAAGTCCGGTTTGCGCAGGGCAGGGGGCTTGACAAGCCACCCAGGGTGTGATATACTGCCATTGAACTTAATATACATTAAGTTCAATATTGTATGCGGGAGGGAAGATGAGCGAGAGCAAGCACTACCCTACCCTGGATAACGCAAAGGCCCAGTTCCTGGCAACCATACAGGCCGAACGGACGTCAGAGACATATCGGTGGGGATTGAATGCCTTTCAACGATTCGTTCAAGAACGCATGGGCATAGAGACTACTGGACAAGACGATGAGTCCCCCTACTCGACCGATCAGCTTCAGGACGACGTGCTGGAGGAGCTCTACTACTGGTTAACCCAGCAGAACAAGAGCCCGCAGACGACGCGCACCTATCTGTCCGCGGTGCGCCGATTTCTCAGCTGGCTTGACGCTCGAGAGCTGCTTGCAGAGGATTTTCAGCTGAGCAAGGCCTTGAACCGGCTAAGAGCAGCTCAGGGCACCAAGAGGAGCATCCCCTACAAGCACCGACGAGTGGATCCCGAACTGCCTGCGGTTGTCACGTATTATGACAACTTGCCTCTACCCGATGGTGAGGATCGGACAAGCAAGGGCGAGCGCCTCAAGATCCTGCGTGCAAGGGCCGTCGTACACACGTTGTACGCATCTGGTGGGCGTGTGAGTGAGGTCGCCAGCTTGACCCGAGAGATGGTGCTAGATGGACGCCACGATGAAGTGCATCTCGTCGGCAAGGGAGGCCAGCCACGGGTCATCCTGTTGACAACTGAGGCCATGAGCGCGATTCAGGCATACATCGCCGAGCGCGATGATGACTTCCCAGGCCTGTTTATCTCCCTCGGCCGAGGTCGTGGCAAATCCCTGGGCCGGGGCACGCTCTGGTCTGTCGTCAAGAAGGCTGTGGTCGCGCTCGGGCTGCACCGCAGCACGTCGCCTCACTCCTTCCGACACTTTCGGGCCACGCAGCTCCTGAATGAAGGGATGCCTTTGGAGTCAGTTCAGGCGTATCTAGGCCATCAGGACATCTCCACTACCCGAACGGTGTACGCCCACACGAGGACTGCTGTGCTCCGCGATCAGTTGAGTACGTTCGGTCGGACGCCAGCCGAAGCCCTGGAAGATCTGGAGGCGCGACGGCGCAGGAAGTGAATCGCAGAATGGCGCGTTGTCATGCCCCTCCCCCACTGGAGGGCCGCCAGAGACCGGACCATGCAGACGGTGAAACGTCAGGCGGTCACGCTCGACACCCGATAATCACGTCTTGGCGAGTGGCGCGTTTTGAGGTACAATGGCGGTCGGCTTCATCCAGCGGCATCAGTTATGTCATCTTCTTCTGTCCTGGAGGGATACGGTGAAGAACGAACGATCAGTTGATCTGCGCAGCGACACAGTGACCCATCCTACCCCGCGTATGCGCCAGGCCATGTTCGATGCTCCTTTGGGCGACGACGTCTATGGAGAAGATCCCACGATCAATCGTCTGGAAGCTATGGCCGCAGAACGTCTGGGAAAGGAGGCTGCGCTTTTCGTGCCAAGCGGCACAATGGCCAACCTGGTCTGCTTGCTCGCGCATTGCGATCGCGGCGAGGAGGCGATCATGGGCCATATGGCGCATACCTTTCTCTTTGAAGCGGGTAGCTCAGCAGTGGTGGGTGGTATCCACCCACACACCGTGCCGAATCAACCTGATGGCACGCTGGATCTTGGCGACATCAAAGCAGCCATCCGCGATCCAGGAAACGACCACTACCCTCGCAGCCGGCTCATCTGCCTCGAGAACACGCACAACCGCTGCGGTGGGTCCGCGCTTACGCCCACGTATATGGCGCTGGTCCGCGACGTAGCCGATCGGCACGGGCTTTCCATACACCTCGATGGTGCGCGCCTGTTCAACGCGGCAGTAGCTTTGGGTGTGCCTGGGTCTGTTCTTGCCCAAGACGCCGATTCGCTTAGCTTCTGCCTCTCGAAGGGACTGGCAGCGCCAGTGGGTTCGCTGGTATGCGGCTCAGCCTCGTTTGTTCGCAAGGCAAGGCGACAGCGCAAGATGCTAGGAGGTGGCATGCGCCAGGCTGGTGTCCTGGCAGCTGCTGGCATCGTGGCGCTGGAGACAATGACGGAGCGCTTGGCCGAAGATCACGCCGCGGCCCAGCAGTTGGCCAAGGGCCTGGCTGGCTTGCCCGGCATCCTCCTTGATCCTGAGCGAGTGCAGACCAACATCGTGATCTTTGAGATGGCATCTGGAGCGCTCTCCCCTGCAGAGCTAGTTGCGAGTCTCGCGAAGCGAGGCGTCAAGCTCGGGAATATAGGTGGGCGCCGGCTCCGCGCGGTCACGCATTGTGATGTGGGGCCTGATGACATCGCGCATGCGCTTGCGGCCATCCGGGACATCCTGGAAGCCAGCGGGTAGTTTGAGTGGGCCGCGTGTCCGCGCTGGTTCGGTCAAAGGCCCGCTATGAAGGTGACACCAGCGGCCATCTGTGATAGAATTCGATCACGGACCTGACAGGTTCTGGCGCAAGGCAAAATGGGCAGTGCATCCGAAAGGAGTGAGTAGCGAGATGGATGACCTTCGCAGCCGTCTGAAGATATCTGAGGGCCAACTGGCAAAGATCAACTCCCTTATAATGGATCCCGACAGCCGAGTGATCAATGACTTCTTGCGGGTGATAGACATGCACGGTACGGTTGCCGAGATAAATGCGAGAGCCAGAGAGTCTCGCAACCTGTCCAATCTGATGGCGCGCCTCAAAGAAGTGGGTTCATCCTACCTGGCAGATCTTGAGTGGCTGATGGAACAGCGAGACAGGGGCGCCTTTATCGGCATCGCCGACTATCGCTGCCAGGTGCTCGGTGATCGAGTTGACGGCATGACCTTCAGAGATGACCTTGCGGTGACCCTGGAGATCAGCGCCCTGCAGTACTTTCCCTTTCTGATCACCCAAGCCAGGCAAGCGATAGAGAAGGGTGAGCTAATGCCTGGTCGTTTCATCCGCGTCCGCAGGATGAAAGAGCAAGAGGCAGATAATGGGGACATTCTGGCCGTGGCAGCAGCCATGCAGATTGTGGGAGCCAGCTATGTCGAGACGCTGGACACCAAGGGTACCGATGGCTCAAACGTGCACTTGGGTGGTCCGGAAACCATTACCGGCTACTTTGGCGGAGTCGGGCAGCCAAACGACTACGCCCTCAAGTGGCTCGACGAGTTCCTGTATTACTATACAACCTACGGCATCAAACAGGTCCTCAACATCAATCCAGGGACGGTCCTACTTGGATATCTGCTTCACAAACTGGGCATCGAGATCGAATTCAAGATCTCGGTGTTCATGGGCAACGACAATCCCTATGCGGCGCTCTGGACTTTGGTCGGGGCGACTCTATTCGGTCGCGATGATGGCTCAACTTCCCTTATCGGCTTTAACTGGAGCAACTCGGTAAACAACGAGACCATCGAGATCACGGCTCAGGCGCGCAGGGCTCTGGGCCTCGAGGATATAGTACGTTTTGAGCACCACATAACCGAGACTTGGAAGAGCATCGTTCGCCAGCCATACGACCGCACTGACGAGTTGGTAGATCTGAGTAGCCGGGTCGCCAATATCTCTGCCAAGCACGAGGGTGGCATACCGGAAGTTGATTCGGCTAGGGAGCATCCTTCCGATATTCTGGACTACTTCCGTGCCAAAGACGAGATCCTCGAAACGGGCGACATGCCAGCTCTCGAGCGCAATTATCTAGACAAACATGAAGCCGTCAACCGTACTGCCCGTGCGCTCACCGAGAACGGGCTCTCTTTCATTGCGGCTCAGAACCTGCATCGGTAGATCGAGACGGCCGAACGGGAGAGACCCACGAGCAAGGCAGTGCCCGATTTTCGTGCGAGCCTGCTCATGCTCCGTGAAAAATGGAATAGCTGAAGCTCAACGGGGAGTGGAGAATGACAACCAAACCTTTCCGACCGTGTGGCGTGAATCCCGCGCTGGTTACGCCGTTTGCCCGTGACCAGTCGGTAGATGAGGGAGCCTTTCGCAATCTGATTCGCCATGTACTGCCCCACGTAGACGGGCTGGTTCCGTGTGGAACTACTGGCGAGTTCAACTATCTGACCCCTGAGGAACACAGGCGGCTGGTTCAGATCGCCGTGGAGGAATCCGGGGGAAAGCCTGTTATCGCAGGTACAGGGGCTCCGGGCACAAAGCAGGCGATTGAACTCACTCGCGGCGCACAGGAGGCCGGGGCTCACGCCTGTCTCATTGTCTGTCCCTACTTTTTGCACCCCTCGGACAAGGGTGTATACCAGCACTACTACACGATCGCCAATGCCTTGCCAGACATGCCCATCATCCTTTACAATATCCCCCAGGTCGTAGATGCGTACCTGCCGCGTCGAGTTGTTGAGGATCTCGCCGATATCCCCAATATTGTTGGCTTGAAGGACTCGTCCGGGAATCTGACCTATACGATGGAGATCCTCGAGTACGCCGGTGAGAGGATCAATGTCCTGATTGGCCACGATGAGGTGGTTTTAAATGCCCTGGCCGGGGGCGCCAGTGGCATGATCCTGGCTTCAGCTCAGGTGTACCCAAAGATCTGGCAGGGTGTTCTGAGTGCTGTAACCCGCGGAGATCTAGAGACCGCTCGCTCCTTGCAACGCCAGGTACAGAAATTATCCCGTATCTTTTGCCGGTACGGCGGTGGAGTGGCTGTCAAGCAGGCACTCAGAATGATGGGAGTCGATGCCGGCAGGCCTCGCAGTCCATTGAAAGCTGTGGGTGGGGCATTGCTGCATGAGGACCGGGCTGAGATACAACTGGAGCTGGAGAAGCTGGGCATGGTTCAGCCCCCCCCATCCGGGACCTTTGTACCGGATGGCCCCCTCGCCACCAGGTTCATGTCAGTGGGTCTGTCTGAAGAAACCATCTTGGCTGAAGGGATGCAGATCGGTTTGGCAAGGGCCGGTGAAGGCGCTGAATGGGTGCAGGTGGATCTTGTTTGCGGTGCAAAGGACGGTCCCATGGGAGAAGCCTGGGCCTACCAACTTACCTACCCTCGGCACGGATTCGAGGCCCTTACGACGATTCTTGAGCCCAACCTAACGGTAAGGCCCAGTACGCTGATCGTCCCAAGCAACGAACTCAAGGACTTGCGACAGGCAAACATGATCTACGGTCCAGTTCAGAATGCGGTGGCGAAAGCCATCGTCGACAAACTGGCCTCGGGCCTACTGCCGGAGCGGCTTGCCTACACCACCGTCATGTTCGTCCAGGTGACCGTACTGCCTCAGGCTCTAGATCGACGGATCTTGCATCGGAACGCCTACGCAGCAGCAAGCGCCGCCCTTGAGAATGCATTTGCGGAGGTGGAGTGACATGGACAGCAAGATGACAGAGTGGTTCAAGGGGATCTACCCGGCACTGGTCACTCCTTTCACGGTGGACGATCGGATAGACGAGGCGACATACCGCGAATTGATACGTTTCGTGCTGCCCCATGTCAACGGAGTCGTACCTTGTGGTACCACTGGCGAGTTCAGTTCGATGAGCCTTGACGAAAAGAAGCAAGTGATCGCGGTCTGCATTGACGAGGTGGCAGGGCGTGTACCGGTCCTGGCAGGGACTGGCTGCCAGAGCACCCGCGAGACAGTGGAGCTCACCAACTGGGCAAAAGAAGCCGGTGCTCAGGGCGCGCTGGTCGTAGCTCCCTACTTTCTCAAACCATCCTACAATGAGGTCTTTGACCACTACAAACTGGTGGATAGTGTCGGACTGCCACTTGTGTTGTACAACATCCCTCAGTGTGCGGGCACCCATTACAGGTGGTGGACGGCCGAGGGCATGGGGCTGGCATTCGACCATGTCATTGGTATGAAGGATTCGTCAGGTGACATTCCCTTTTTCATGGCAGCACTCGAGAAGCTCCGTGGCACAATCGGGCTATTCGTCGGACATGATGAGGTGGTAGGTGCGGCCTTGCTCGCCGGCGCCGATGGAGCGATCTTGGCCTCGGCCAATCTGGTGCCAGATATTTGGCAGGAGATCTACCAAGCTGCACAACGGGGCGACATCGAATTCGTCCGACGCCGTCAGAAGGAGATCCAGATCCTTACGCGCCTGGTTGTGCGCAAGGGGGGGGCGCAGGCTGTCAAGGAAGGCCTGCGAATGATGGGCGTGACCAGCATGAGCAATGTCCGGCTGCCCATGATCCAGGGGGGCGAGTTCGAGCGCGAGGACTATGAAGATCTGCGTTCGCAGCTCGAGAGTCTGGGCATGATCAGCAATCGTAGAGTATCCTTGGGCGGCAGGGAAGTAGACTATGCGCTGCCGGCTGACATGTCGCCGCAGCTTCAGGATCTTACCTTGTGCGTCGGTGAAGGCTTTGCAGGCCCGCCGTTCTCCGAAGTAGCCCATGTGGACCTGCTCCTGGGTAGAAAAGAGGGACCCGTCGGGCGAGCTCTTGAGCGCGCCAGGCGCGAGCCACGCCCAGGCCACGAGTTGGCGATCGTTTGTGAGCACCCGCTTACGATGCTGGTGCCGACCGTTACTGTCCGCGGCGAAAAGGCCCGGCGCCTGGTATACGAGGAGGCTGCTAATGGGGTAAACCTTGCCGTCGAACATGCGATAGCAAAGTCAAATCTGCCTGCCGAGATCCTGGGCGACATCTGCCTGATCGCCAATGTGTTCGTGCACCCAGCCGCCAGCATCCGACAGAGGGTGAGGATCAACAACTATAAGGCGATGCGCGGCGCTATTCGCAAGGCATTGGAGGGAAGGCCAACGATCCAGGAGTTAGTGGCAGAGAAGGAGGCAGCCCGCCACCCCTTCCGATATGCACCATAGAGCATGCTCGGCGCCCAAATGCACGGCCTATGGCCGCTGAGATGGCTACCGGGAGATACTTGATTGATGGAAGCTGAAGCTCCGTTGCGGACATACGCGGCGGCGGGCGGCGTCGTGGTTGATGGGTCAGGCATGCAGGTGTTGGTTCTTATGCGTGCCAAGCGGCTAGGGCCAGGTGGTCGTCCGGAAATCAGGCTGCCGAAAGGCCACATTGAGGCTGGCGAGGAACCAAGCCAAGCTGCATTGCGCGAGGTTCATGAGGAGTCCGGCCTATCGAACCTGGTGATACTGGAAGACTTGGGCCGACAGGTGGTGACCTTCACGTGGGATGGAGTGCGCTATCTGCGCGACGAAAGCTACTTCTTGATGGTCGTCCAGTCCGACGCGGAGCACGATCGACCGGAACCGCAGTTCGAACGCCTCTGGATGCCTTGGGCAGAGGCAGAGGCACACCTTACCTTCGAGGCTGAAAAGAACTGGGTCAGGCGGGCTCAGAGTGCCTGGGACAAGGCTCTACAGAACGTCGCCGATCAGGACCCCCAGCAGACCGACCACGATGCCCAAGTGCAAGAGAAGATTGCCTTCGCTGAATAGGAATAGGAGGAACCCGACTTCACCCGAGTCGGGCGCGAAAGCATACAGCACGCAACGCACGAGCAAGTTTGCGAGGACAAGAGCCACGCCAATGAGTACGGGAAGTCCCCGCACTTTCTCCAATTTGTCCAACCACTGACTCATTTCCTGTTCTTCCCCCCAGAAGACATGCTGTTGGCTTCCGCAGAGCCTCTGCCCGGGAGGCCCTGCCCCTTTTCGATGTATGATGGATCGAGCTCGGCGGCCCGATCAAGGTCCCGACTGGCCTTGTCATACTCACCCCTGCTGCCATAGGCCAGCGCTCGGGCATAGTAAGCAGGTGCAAGATTGGGGTCCAGGCTCAAGGCCAGGTCCAGATCCGTGATGGCCTGCTCGTGCTTCCCTAGTTGCTGATAGGCGGCACCGCGGTTGGCAAGGCCAATGGCGAAAGCTGGCTCAAGTTGCAGCGCCTGATGGTAGTCCTCAATGGCCAACTCATACTCACTCAGTGCTGCTCGTGCCTTCCCCCTTGCATCGTATGCCGACACCTGTTTGGGGTCCAGTTCGATAGCACGATCAAAGCTCGCGATGGCCTGGCTTTGCCTCCCCATGGCCGCATGAATCTCACCTCGCGCCATGTAGGCCACTGCAGACTCTGGGTCCAGTTCAATCGCGCGTGCTATGTCTGTTAGCGCCTCTTCATGCATATCAAGCTTGCGCTCCACAAGCCCGCGATGGAGAAATGGCCCAGGCAGTCGCGGTGCTAGCGAGCAAGCCTTATCCAGATCGCTCATGGCTCGCTGCACGTCGCCAAGCGCTGCTCGTGCGCTACCCCGTACTGCGTACGCCATGGCATACTCACTGTCGAGTTCAATCACGTTGCTCTCGTCATGTAGGGCCCTTTCGTACTCCTCTGCCCTCAGGTGCCCAAAGCCTCGCCGAAAATGTGCCTCGACGAGAGTCGGCTCCAGGCGGATCGCCTTCGAATAGTTGTCTTGGGCGCGCCGCTCTTCGCCTAAATGCTCCTGGATCAGTCCTCGATACAGATACGCCCAAGCGCTTTCCCCTAGCTTTAGCGCGCGATCCAGGTCCTGCAACGCTGCCTGATGCCGACCGAGATCAAGCTTCACAACGGCACGGTTGATGAGAGCCTCCTGGCTGACAGTTCCATGTTCGAGAGCCTTGTCGTAATGGGCGAGTGCACGCTCGAATTGACCCAATGTGTGGCAGGCGTCGCCAAGGCGCAAGAGCCCGTCCTCATGGTGTGATTGCTGAGCAGCCGCGTGGTTCGCACGAACACTCACAGAGGTGATCACTTCGATGCGCTCCAACTGGGAGATCACTCGTAGCCATTCGCTGCGCAGTCTTAGGGGCAACTCGGGCTGTCCATGCCTGATCATCGTGCTCTTTAGGATCGACAGTCCGGGATTG
>JBFFCR010000108.1:0-10464 GCA_041559855.1 Anaerolineae bacterium
CCGCTGCGCAAGTGGCCTAGCCTGCCCAGCGTGAGCCGCACCAACGTGTTCATGAACTTTGACCTGAGCCAGGAAGAGGGCACGAACCCGTACATCGGCAGCGGCCAGTTGGACGGCAATGGCATCAACCCCGACTTTTTCAACGACATCCATGTGCGCAAGGCCTTCAACTACTGCTTCGACTATGATGCCTTTATCTCCGACGCGCTGAACGGCGAGGGCATCCCCAACAACGGTCCGATCATCTATGGTATGTTGGGCTACAACGTGAACGGCCCGATGTACAACTATGACCTCGACAAGTGCGCTGAGGAGATGGAGCTGGCCTGGGACGGTGCGGTAGCAGAGACTGGCTTCCGCGTGCAGATGGCCTACAACACCGGCAACACCACCCGCCAGACGGCCTGCGCCATCTTGCAGTCCAGCCTGGCGTCGATCAACAGCGCGTACCAGATCGAGTGCCTCGGCCTGCCGTGGCCCACGATGCTACGTGCCTTCCGCGCCGGCCAACTGCCTCTGACCGCCAGTGGCTGGATCGAGGACATCCACGACCCGCACAACTGGGCGCAGCCGTTCACCGTTGGCACCTACGCCGGTCGCCAGAACCTGGATCCCGCGCTGAAGGCGCAGTTCCAGGAGCTGGTCACGGCTGGTGTGATGGCCGCCGACCCGGCAGACCGCGAGCAGATCTACTTTGACCTGCAGCAGCTCTTCTACGACGAGGCCATCCAGATCACCCTGGCGCAGGGCGCTGGCACCCGTTACGAGCAGCGCTGGGTGCAGGATTGGTACTACAACCCGATCATGTTCGCCGGCTACTTCTATGCATACAGCCTGGCCAGCGAATAGCAGGTTGACCTAGTGTAATGGCCTTCCGGCGGGGGCGTCCAGCCCCCGCCGGAACGTTCTGTGAATTGCCAGGACAGAGGGACTTATGACTGCATATATCATTCGCCGCTTGATACAGCTGCCCATCACCGTCTTTGGCGTGACGGTTCTGGTCTTTCTTATGACCTTCTTGCTCGACCCGGTGGAGCGCGCGGCGCTCTACGTGCGCGACATCCCGCACACGGAGGGGGCGATCGACGCCGTCATCCGGCGCTACGGGCTGGACGATCCGTTCCACGTCCAATACTGGCGCTGGCTCACGGGCCGGACCGACCCCGTGACGGGGGAAAAGATCGGGGGTATCCTGCGCGGGGATTTCGG
The DNA here is from genome assembly GCA_041559855.1 of Anaerolineae bacterium. Taxonomy (GTDB): domain Bacteria; phylum Chloroflexota; class Anaerolineae; order JAAYZQ01; family JAAYZQ01; genus JBFFCR01. The sequence continues at coordinate 1,210 of JBFFCR010000108.1, forward strand.
CTTCTCGCGGACCGGCCGCGTGCCGGTGGTGGAGTTGATCAAGTTGCGCCTGCCAGCTTCGCTTGAGCTGGCGCTATGGAGCGTGGTGCCGATCATCGCGGTGGGCATATGGTTAGGGATCATTGCCGCCAAGAACCACAACAAGCTCATAGACCAGGCGGCGCGCGTATTCGCACTCATTGGGTGGTCTTTTCCTACCTTTGTTTTCGCTTTGCTGGTGCTGATGATCTTCTATGCCAAGCTTGGCTGGTTCCCGCCAGGGCGGCTCTCGCCCGAATTCAAGCAGATGGTATTATCGGAGGAGTTTCGCCGCTATACGACGATGAATACCATTGATGCACTGCTGAACCTGCGATTCGACATCTTTTGGGATGCGCTGCGCCACATGGTGCTGCCGGTCATCACGCTTTGCTATATCCAGTGGGCCATGCTCTTGCGCCTGACGCGCTCCTCGATGCTCGAGGCGCTGAGCCAGGACTATATGACCACGGCACGGGCCAAAGGGCTGCCCGAAAAGACGGTCGTCAACCGCCACGCGCTGCCGAACGCGCTGATCCCGGTGGTGACGGTGGGTGGGATGACGGTGGTAGGCCTGATCGGTGGTGTGGTCATCACTGAGACGGTGTTCAACTATCCGGGCATGGGGCGGGCTGCAGCAGCAGCGGCCGGGAGCCTGGACCTGCTGACCGTGGTGAGCTTTACGCTGTTCACAGCGGTGCTGCTGATCCTCGCCAACCTGATCATTGACATCATGTATGGCTTCCTGGACCCGCGCGTCCGGTTGAGCTAGTGTGTTCTCCTGTGCGAAAGTTGTGGGGGGATTGGTTCGTCGCTCGCAAGCGACGCTCGCTCCTCGCAATGACGTGATATCAGTGGTTGCATACTTGGAATGAGGTGCTGAATGACGACAGATACCATTGTTGCTCGAGAGGCCCCGGGCACGAAGGAAACGATCACGCGCGATGATGTGGCGGGCTGGACCCTGCCAGAGGTGACGGGGTTGCGCAAGTTGCTTGGGCCGGACTGGTACCGGCTCCTGCGCGGTGTGGTCACCAACCCCCTGTCTGTGGTGGGCCTGATCATCGTGGCGATTTTCGTCCTGGTAGCCATATTCGCCCCGGTGCTGGCGCCGCCGGTCGGCCTCCGTGATCCCTATCTCATCCCCCGCGACGGCTTTGCCCAGGTACCAGAACCACCGGGCACGGTGTGGGAGAAAGAGATCCCGCCCCTTCCCTTCTGGTACGAGCCGATCACGGGCAAGGATCATTGGGTGCACCTGATGGGCATGGCAGCCGGGGGGTTCGACATCTGGTATGGCGTGATTTGGGGCACGCGCACGGCGCTCTTTGCCGGGATCGTGGTTACCTTCTCGACGGTGTTCATCGGGCTGATCGTGGGCTCGCTCTCGGCCTTCTATGGCGGCTGGGTCGATGACGTCTTGCAGCGCATCACCGAGATCTTTATGGCCTTCCCATTCCTGCTGGCTGCCCTGATGCTTGCGTCTCTGCTGGTGCCCAAGTTCGGCCGGAGCATCTGGCCGCCGACGATCGCCCTGATCGTCTTTGGCTGGATGCGTTATGCCCGTGTGGTCCGGGGCGACATCCTTTCAGCCAAAGAGCGCGACTATATCCTGGCGGGGCGCGTCCTCGGGACCAAGGATGGCCGCCTGATCGTGCGTCACATCCTGCCCAATGTGATCTATCCTATCCTGGTACTGGCCTCCTTCCGGTTGGGCGATGCCGTGCTATCTTTTGCGGCGCTGAGCTTCCTGGGGGTGGGCACGCAGATCGGCTACGCCGACTGGGGGCAGATCATCAGTTTCGCCCGGGACTATATCATGACCCTGGGCCCGTATTGGTATATCATCATCTATCCCGGTGTGGCGCTGATCGTCTTTGGCCTGGGCTGGAACCTGATCGGTGATGCCTTGCGGGACATCCTGGATCCGAGGATGCGCACCGAACGGAGTTGATAGATGGAGGGTGTTGAGCAGGACGTTCAGGCCAGGCGTCAAGGCCTGAAACTCGGCTTGCTGAATGGATTGGTCATTGGTCTGGCATTGGCGTTGGGGGTGTGGGCCTCCGACGCCATTTCCTTGGGCCTCTCGCACGTGCGCATGGTCTACCCGAGTATGCTGCTGGGCATTCTGTCGCTGGCTGTCTTGGGGGGAGTGGCTGGCTGGTTGGCAGCCTGGGCTGCCCGTGCCTGGGTTGGCGCACTGGTCTGGCTCGGGGCGGCGATGTTGATGGTCCGGGTAATTGGCCTGGTGCCGTACCAGGGGCGCAGCCTCACCGTGTGGCTGGCTGACAGCCGCTCTTGGGGATTGCCCATCTATCCACACAGTGAGGCCGCCGGCGTGGGGTTGTGGCTGGCTGGATTCTTTATCTTGCTGGTACTGGTTATTCTGGGGCTTCTGCAGCCATACCGGCTAGAGGGCGTGAATAGCGAGACCGACGATCGCGGGCGCCTGGGGGGGCGTGGTTGGTTTCTTCTTCTGCTCCCCTTGCCGCTGTTGCTGGGTGTGGGGCTGGTGGCCGATTCCATGGTGAACCAGCCGCTGCGCGTGGCGCCACAGTTGGTGAGCGAAGCCATCGCGACGGGCCGCACCTACGAGGGCGATCTGTTTGCCTTGGGCCTGGAGAGAGGCGTCGGCTATCAGGCTATAGCGGGTGTCCGGGAGCAGATGAGCGAAAACTATACACTATCCATCGGGTCGGTGGATCTGGGTGTGAGTGACACGGTCATGGTGGTCGCCGACTTTGACAACGGCGCATGGATCAACTGCCGGGTCGCCTCCGAGCAGCTCTCGTTCTGCTACGACGCCAGCCTGCCGTATGTGCAAGGGTTGCCCGCGGTGATTGCCACCGGTGAGGTTCCAGCGGACTGCCCCTACTGCAAGTTCAGCATCAGTGACGACTGGCGTGGGTGGCTCCGCGACCAGGGGGCACAATTTGGCGGCACCCCAATTGTCACCCGCACGGCCCAGTGGGGCAGTTACGTGTTGGTGAAGGCTGAATCATCTGATGGCGACTATGCCCTTGAGTGCCTGTTTGAGGGCCTGTCGCCGGTGCGGCTGGACCGGTGCTGGGAGGTGACTCGGCGGGAGTAATCGCGGGCCGGAGGGGTGGCTCGCCGTTTCGCGCTTCTGGCATCCGTGTTTCGTAGAGAAGGCTTCAGGGCCGGCGCTGATGTGTACATGTCGGTGGATATCCACCCAGCCGTGTCACTGCGAGGCGCGCTGTTTGCGCCGAAGCACCGCCACGAGTACTCGCGGTGGCAGTCTCCCGCTACTAGTGACATCGTCTTCACCCTGCTCAGGCCGGACCACAGTCCGGCCTTGGGCGTCCAGGCGCGGACCACAGTCCGCGCCGAGCCTGAATGTCCTGCCACAATGAGCAGCGTCCTGCGCTATGTGCCACTCGCGGTGACAGAGCTGGGTGGGTTTTCACCGAAGTCGATACTCTACCGGACTGGCAGACCGGCAGGCAACCACAGCTTGCCAGTCTGCCAGTCTTGATCTTGTGTGGCTTGTTGAGCTGCGGATATGAAATCCACGACGAGGAAATGAGAATGCCGCTCCATGCTGAATACGACATTGTGATCCGTAATGGGGTGATCTATGACGGCCGGGGGCGAGCGCCGTTCACCGGCGATGTGGCTGTCCTGGGCGACAGCATCGCTGCGGTTGGCGCGCTGGGGCAGGCCCAAGCCCGGCGCGAGATCGATGCCTCCGGGCTGGCGGTGGCGCCCGGTTTCATCAATGTGCTCAGTTGGGCCACCGAATCGCTCATTGAGGATGGCCGCTCCCAGAGCAACATCCGCCAGGGCGTCACGCTGGAGGTACTTGGTGAAGGGTGGTCCATGGGCCCCCTGAACGAGGCGATGAAAGAGGAGCGGGCCGCGCGACAGGGCCACATCCGCTACGACATCGAGTGGACGACCCTGGGTGAGTACCTCGAGTTCCTGGTGCGGCGCGGCGTCTCGCCGAACATAGCCTCCTTTGTCGGTGCCACGACGGCCCGCATCTATGTCCTGGGCTTTGATGATCGCCTGCCAACGGACGATGAACTCGCCCGGATGCGGGGCTTGGTCCGGCAGGCGATGGAAGAAGGGGCGGTGGGCCTCTCTTCGGCGCTGATCTACGCGCCTGCTTGCTATGCAGAAGCAGAGGAACTAGTGGCGCTGGCGAAGGTCGCGGCAGAGTATGGCGGGCTGTACATCTCTCACATTCGCAACGAGGGAGATGGGTTGCTGGAAGCGATCGACGAGCTGGTGGATCTGGCCAGGAGGACGGGAATCGCGGCCGAGATCTATCACCTGAAGGTGTCGGGGCGCTCTAACTGGCACAGGCTCGACGAGGCCGTGCAAAAGATCGAGGCGGCCCGCGCCGAGGGACTGCGCATCACGGCCGATATGTACACCTATCCCGCGTCGTCGACCGGGCTGAGCGCCGCGTTGCCACCGTGGGTGCACGAAGGGGGGCACCGCGCCATGGTCGAGCGGCTACAGGAGCCGGTCCAGCGGGGGAGGGTCCTTCAGGAGATGGCCGGCTCGGGGGCAGAATGGGAGAGCACATTCCGCGCCGCGGGCTCTGCCGGAGGGGTCTTGCTCGTCGGCTTCAAGACGGAGGCGCTAAAGCCGCTTACGGGCAAGAAGCTGGCAACAGTGGCCGAGATGCGCGGCAAGACGCCGGAGGAAACGGTGCTTGACCTGATCGTCGAGGATGACAGCGACGTGGGGGCGATCTATTTCACCATGTCCGAGGAGAACGTCCGGCGGCAGATCGCGCTGCCCTGGGTCAGCTTTGGCTCGGACGGCGCATCGCAGGCGGCAGAGGGAGTCTTTCTCGAGTCCAGCACTCACCCGCGTGCCTATGGCAACTTTGCCCGGCTGCTGGGCAAGTATGTGCGCGAGGAAAAGGTGATCCCGCTGGAAGAGGCTATCCGGCGGTTGACACTGCTGCCTGCCGCGAACCTCAAACTGCGGCGCCGTGGCTCGCTGTCCGCCGGCCACTATGCAGATATCGTGGTCTTTAACCCCGATACCATCCGGGATCACGCTACCTTTGAGAACCCGCACCAGTACGCCACAGGAGTGAGCCACGTCCTTGTCAACGGCGTTCAGGTGCTGGAGGATGGCGAGCACACGGGAGCGCTGCCGGGGCGCGTCGTGCGCGGCCCGGGATGGACCGGCTGGCATCAAGATCAGTAGAGTGGAACCACGGCGGTGCCGTCCAGCAGGCGGGTCGTGCTAGTGCATTCCCGTACCTGACTGTTGGAGTGGAGGCTTCAGCCGGAACGGTCTACAATGAGCAGAAACCGGCTAAAGCCTCTACTCCTGAGATTCGTTGCCATGTGGTGTGCGGAGCACAATCCAAGCATCAGCCTTAGTATCGCACTAGGGTCTCCTGGCGCCCCAGTACAGCTCTGTCCAGTGCGCCTCCTCAAGGCGCGAGATCTGGACGACGGGCCGGATGTGTGACGTGGCGTGGATGAACTCGCCATTCCCCATGTAGAGCCCTACGTGGGTGATGGAAGTCCTCCCAAAGAAGATCAGGTCCCCCGCTTCCAGATCTTCCTGTTCCACCGGCAGCAGGCCGGTCTGCGTGTACTGGATACTGGCGTCGCGCAGTAAAAAGACGCCATGTAGATGGTAGCAGAGCTGGACAAAGCCGGAGCAGTCGATGCCGAGAGGCGTGGTTCCGCCCCACAGATATGGCAGTTCCAGGAACCGTTTGGCCGTCGCAATCACCTGCGGCACAGAGCCCCGAGGTCGTGGGCTATCAGACTCTAGTATCACTACGTCGCCCCGGCGCATCCAGAATGCTCTGCCGTCGGGCAGGACCACCTGGACGCGCTCCTCGTGTTCTTCTGCGAGTTCCAGACGGGCGCCGATGGTGACCTGGCTCGCTGGAGCGCGAGAGGTATTGTCGGGCTGGTGATGAAGAAAGGCGATGAGGTTTCGGATCTCGACAACCGGCCCGGACGAGGCATAGGAGGATTCTCCCTGTTCATACTCCCGGATGTGACGCGCCTCGACCCAGCCGCGGTATTGATCGGGAAGGCGCACATAGTGCCAGCCGGCATCGCTCTCCTGGATGGCGAGGCCTGTGCCCACGATGGCCTGGGTTACGAGCTCCTCACTGGTTTCTGGTTTGCTGAAAAGGTTCGCCACGCTGTCTAGCACTACACCCTGCAACTCCATTGCTGGCCTCCGAGATTGATAGCTTTGGCGCACGCCTGGCGAGCTGCAGTAGCGCAGGCCCGCGCGGCGAGGCACTCGTGGCAGTATAGCATAGCTCGGTGCGCAGCGCAACGGTCACGCGTTGCATGCCCGCTGCGGGGTGCATCCCAACTTTCTGGACGGCCTGTCCAGAAGCCTCTTTCATCTCGAGTCGGAGCAGGACCGGAGCTAGCGGAGGTCCTGCGGAGGCGAGAGATCTTGCCCCTTGTGCTGTAGAGATGCCTCACATCACTCCGCTCCGTTCGGCATGACACGATCCTTTGGTGCTCATCTTGCTGCGATCCAGGAATCACAGAAATTCACACGGAAGGTCTGGACCAGGCATTTGACGGAAAAGCCCGCAAAGGGTACAATGTGCAGGCTTGACTGAATTCTGAGCGCAATAACAGTGGCGCTGTTGCCGCAGGTTCTGATTCAAGATGAACAACTCACGGCCCTGCGGCGTTGAATAGGTGGGACAGGGACAATACTTCTGACGACGATGTGAGCAGATGAGACTACCTTTACTTCAGTACTTTGTTCGCCGTTTCTTGACGGTGCTCATCACCCTATTCATTATCACTGCTGTCATCTATGGGATCGTGCTGGTGGCACCGGTCGAATCCCGGGCCCAGTTGTATCTAGGCAAGCGCCTGCGCGCGAATCTCCCCGAGGAAATCCTGGAACGCCATATCCAGTATATCATCGAAGAACACGGATTGAACGATCCGTATCCTGTCCAGTACTTCCGCTGGCTCTCCCAGTTGGTCCAGGGGAACTGGGGATGGAGCCCGGTATTGCGGGCTGACGTCTTCGATGTGCTCTTGAAGCGGACCCCCGCAACCCTGGAGCTGACTGTCTACTCGCTCCTGCTGTTCATACCACTGGGCCTGGTGAGCGGCGCCTTCGCAGGGTGGAATCGGAACCGGTTCTCTGACCATTCCTTTCGGTTGTTTGCCTTCGCTGGGACGTCGATCCCGCCGTTTATCCTGGGCTTGGTCTTTATTTCGATCTTTTACGTGGGACTGCACTGGTTCCTGCCGGGATACCTGAGCACGGATCAGAGCATGGTCGTGCGTGGCACTGGCTTTAAGACGATCACCGGATTGCTCACTGTTGACGGCTTTCTCAACGGCAGGCCCGATGTGGCTGTGGACGCGGCGCGCCACTTGGTGATGCCCGTGGTCACGCTGAGCGTCTTTCATTGGGCGACGCTGGGGCGCGTGACGCGGGCCTCGATCATTGAGGAGGCGAACAAGGGATACGTGACCGCTGCGCACGCGCGTGGTCTCACGAAGCGACGCATTCTCTGGGGGCATGCAGTGCCCAATGTCCTGGTGCCCAGTCTTACGACTAGCGCCCTCGGCGCCGCGGCACTGATCACCGGTGTCTATGTCATCGAGGCAGTGTTCGGCTGGCCTGGCGTCTCCAAGCTGATCACCAATAGCATGTGGTATCCCGATGTTGCCATGGCGGCTGGTTTCGCTGTGTACAGTGTGCTCGCCGTGCTGGCGATCATGATCCTGCTGGACGTCGTGCAGGTCATCGCAGACCCGCGATTGCGCAAGGGTGCGGAGGTATCGTGAGACGCCTGCGAAGGTTCCTGCGCAATGGGCAGGTGCTGTTGGGGCTCGTCATTGTCGGATCCTTTGTCGTGGTCGCCATCCTGGCTCCCGTACTCGCCCCGCCGGATGATCCCGACAACCCAAGTACGAAACTTGTGTTGGGCAAGTACTATGATCCCATCCCCCGCGCGCCGAACGAGGAAGCGTGGTTGGGCACCGCCCCGGGTCAGGTTGACATCTATCACTCGCTGGTGTGGGGCACGCGCTCGGCGCTGGCCCTTGGTCTGACGGTCACCGTGATTACGGCCATCATCGGCATCTTGCTGGGGGCGTTGAGTGGATACGCGGGCGGCATGCTCCTTGGCCTGAGCTTGCGCGTGACCGACGCGTTTCTTGCCTTTCCAGTGATCTCGGGGGTGTGGTTGTTGCAGCAGGTACTGATGCCCGCATCTCCCTATGGGGAGCTGAGCCCGATCCAGCAAGCATTTGCCGATCTGGGCCTGTCTCCTATCCTGCTGACACTCGTCGTGTTCTCGTGGATGCCCTATGCCCGGCTCACCTCTGCCAATGTGATACAACTGAAACAGACAGAATATGTGCAGGCCGCGAGAGCGATCGGGGCGCGCAGACGGCGCATCATCGGGCGTCACTTGCTCCCGAATGTGCTGCCGTCGGTAATCGTCTTGGGCACCCGGGATGTGGGCGCAATGGTGCTCCTGACCGCTGCGTTCACCTTCATCGGTCTCGGAAACAGCACCGAATGGGGCACCCTGCTGGTGACGAGCCGTGATTACATCATTGGATCGGGCGGAAACCCGCTAGCGTATTGGTGGGTGTTTGTGCCGGTCACGCTCGCACTGGTCTTTTTTGGCGTTGGCTGGAACCTGCTGGGAGATGGACTGACCACGGCGCTCGATCCAAGGTTGTCACGCTAGCTCAAGGCTGGAGAAACCGGCGTCCATCTTGGAATGTGTCTTGACAGTGTAGGGGGATTGTGGTATAGTAGCTTGGCTTCGTTCATAGAATTGCATAGACCCACCTTGCAGGCAGCTGTATTGCCTCTGTGTGGTAATTAGGGAAGGAGGTGACGAGGCGGGTAGATTCGATGGACAGGCACCCCGCACCTGGCTTGAAGTGAACTGTGTCGAATTCAGTACATAATTGAAAGGGAGGAGACAATGTTTAACAGCAAGAAGTTGGCGATCCTCGTGGTCCTCGTGATGATCGCCCCCCTGATCCTGACAGCCTGCGGCGGGACCGCAGAACCCGCAGAGCCCCAAGTGATCGAGAAGACCATCATCCAGACGGTCGAAGTCGAGGGCGAGATCGTCGAGAAGGTCGTGATCGAGACTGTTGTGGTGGAGGAAGTAGTCACCGAGACAGAGATTGTTGAGGTCGAGGTCACGCCTGTGCCCGAGGAACGGACCGGTGCGTGGCTGGACACCGTCGTCTTTGTCGAGGAGCCCGA